>NZ_SDIG01000180.1:0-11998 GCF_004122755.1 Streptomyces sp. TM32 | reverse complement strand
GCGGTGGGGTGGGGGCCGGGGCGACCGGGACCCGGACGACCGTGCCGCAGGCGCAGCCGGACTCCGGTGCCGGCCACTCGTCCTGCCGTCCGCAGACCTCGCAGCGCACCTCCACCCAGGAGGCCTGCCAGGTGCGGTGCAGTATCTCGACGGGCACCCCGCCGCGCAGCACGGGCAGGGTCAGCGGGGCGCCGCAGGCGCACGGGAAGGTGGGCGGGGTGAAGGCGTTCTCGCGGCGGCACGTGGGGCACCGCACCGGCACGCTGTCGGCCATGGTGGCTCCTGGCAGGTCGGGCGGCAGTCAGGTCGGATCTGCTGCCGGCTCCATGGTCTCGCCAAAACCGGCCGCCCGGGGCCGAATCGCGGGAGAGCCCGGGGTGGGGAAGAACACGGGCAGCCATGGCGTACGGGGGAGCGGAGCCGGGGCGGGGCCGGCCGGCGTGGCACAGGGCCCGGAATCCGTGACCGTACGGGTTCCGGGCCCTGTGGTGGATCCCGCCCGACAGCGCGAGAAACGGCGCGACAGGACATCGCGCCGCCGGACGGAGCGTGTGGAGGAGGCGGGCTCCGCGGCGGGGATACGGCTCGCCCTTCCTGCCGGGCGGGCGCTGCCCACCGCACTGGAGTGTCCCGGATGCCGCGGAGCCCGCGCTCCCTCTCCGTACCGGCCGGCCGCCCCTCAGCCGGCCGGCCGGTACGGATGCGCAAGGATGCTGACCTCCCGTCAGTCCTCGCGCAGTTCGTGGACCCGCGCCTCGACGCGCTTGCCGTAATCCGGGTCGGCGGCGTGGAAGTGCGCGAGGTTCTTCTCGATCACATCGTCGCGGCCGACCTGGGAGAGGCCGCCGGCGATGTTGTCCACCAGGCGCTTCTTCTCGTCCTCGGACATCAGCCGGTAGAGCTCGCCGGCCTGGAAGAAGTCGTCGTCCTTGGTGTGTGCCGGGGCCTCGTGGGTGCCGGTGTGGCCGGAGACCGCGAGCGGGGCGGAGAGTGCCTCGTTCGTCTGCACGGGGCCGCCGTAGGAGTTCGGCTCGTAGTTCTTGGCGTGCCGGTCGTAGCCGTTGGTCGCCATGAGGCCGTCCCGCCCGTAGTTGGCGGCTCGGCCACCGGACACAGCCTTGGGGGCGTTCACCGGCAGCTGGGTGTGGTTGACGCCCAGGCGGTAGCGGTGCGCGTCGGCGTAGGCGAACAGCCGGCCCTGGAGCATCTTGTCCGGGGACGGGCCGATGCCGGGCACGAAGTTGTTCGGGGAGAAGGCGGACTGCTCGACCTCGGCGAAGACGTTGTCGGGGTTGCGGTCCAGGACCAGGCGGCCGACCCGCTGGAGCGGGTAATCCGCGTGCGGCCACACCTTCGTGAGGTCGAACGGGTTGAAGCGGTAGTCCGCCGCCTCGGCGGCCGGCATGACCTGCACATACAGCGTCCAGGAGGGGTACACGCCCCGCTCGATGGACTGCAGCAGGTCGGTCTGGTGGCTGTTGGGGTCCTTGCCCGCCAGCTCGGCGCCCTGCTCGCTGCTCAGGCTGCGGATGCCCTGGTTGGTCTTGAAGTGGTACTTGACGAAGAAGGCCTCGCCCTCGGCGTTCGTCCACTGGTAGGTGTGCGAGCCGTAGCCGTTCATGTGGCGGTAGGAGGCCGGGATGCCGCGGTCGCCCATGAGCCAGGTGATCTGGTGGGTGGCCTCGGGGGCGTGCGCCCAGAAGTCCCAGACGTTGTCCGGCTCCTGCCGGCCCGTGAAGGGGTCGCGCTTCTGCGAGTGGATGAAGTCGGGGAACTTGATCGGGTCCTTGATGAAGAACACCGGGGTGTTGTTGCCGACGAGGTCGTAATTGCCCTCTGCGGTGTAGAACTTCAGGGCGAAGCCGCGCGGGTCACGGGCCGCGTCCGGGCCGCCGAGGTTGTCGGCGACCGTCGAGAACCGGATGAACGTCTCGGTCCGCTTGCCGACGGTGTTGAGGAAGTCGGCGCGGGTGAAGGCGGTGACGTCGTCGGTCACCTCGAAGTAGCCGTACGCACCGGAGCCGCGGGCGTGCACGACCCGCTCCGGGATGCGCTCGCGGTTGAACCGGGCGAGCTTCTCCAGCAGATGCTGGTCCTGGAGGACGAGCGGGCCGCCGACGCCGGCGGTGGCGGAGTTCTGGTTGTCGGCGACGGGGGCGCCAGCCTCCGTAGTGAGAAAGCGCGCCGTCAGCGTGGGCTTCGACATGGTGACCTTCCGTACGAGAGCGCGGAAGTTGGCTTCCGCTGTCGGAGCGTAAGAAGCGCTCCGACCAAACGTCAACAGTTTGTTGAAACAAACCGGGGGTGGGGATGCGGCGCGGAATTCCGGGCGGCGGCCGCGCCTGGGCGCGACAGGACAGTTGTCGGCGCGGCCGCCGCCCGGAAGGGTGGAGGGGGCCCGGGCCGGGCCCCGTGGGTGCGCCTGTGTACGGCAGCGACGGGCGCGGGCCGCACACCGCGCGTCCCGTGCGCATGGTGCGGCCCGGCGACGGCGTGCCGTGCGGCCCGGCGGGTGCCGTGCCGCCGGGCCGTCGTGCGCTCAGTCGTCGGCCACGGCCTCAGCCGGCAGTGGGCTGTCCGGAGAGCCGCTCGACGCCGCGCAGCAGGGCGGAGTGGTCGAGGCCGCCGTCGCCCTGGGCGCGCAGCGCGGCGACGAGGTTGGCGACGAGGCCGCCGACCGGGAGGGCGGCGCCGACGGTGCGGGCGGCGTCGGTGACGATGCCCATGTCCTTGTGGTGCAGGTCGATACGGAAGCCGGGCCGGAAGTCGCGGTTCTTGAAGTTGTCCTTCTTGCGGGTCAGGACGGTCGAGCCGGCCAGCCCGCCGTTGAGGACGTCGAGGGCGGCGGCCAGGTCGACGCCGGACTTCTCCAGGAAGACGACGGCTTCGGCGCACGCCTGGATGTTGACGGCGACGATGAGCTGGTTGGCGGCCTTGACGGTCTGGCCGGCGCCGTGCGGACCACACAGCACGATGGTCTTGCCCAGCGCCTCCAGGAGGGGGCGAGCGGCGTCGAAGTCCGCCTGGTTGCCGCCGACCATGATGGACAGCACGGCCTCGACGGCACCGGCCTCGCCGCCGGAGACCGGGGCGTCCAGGACGCGGATGCCCTTGTCGCCGGCGGCCGCGGCCAGGTCGACGGAGGTCTGCGGGGTGATCGAGGACATGTCGATCAGCAGCGCGCCGGGCCGGGCGTTCTCCAGGATGCCGTCGGGGCCGTAGGCGATCGCCTCGACCTGGGGGGAGGCGGGGACCATGGTGATGATGACGTCGGCATCGGCGACCGCCGCGGCGATCGAGTCGGCCGCGGTGCCGCCGGCCGCGGCCAGCCGCGCCAGCTTGTCGGCCTCCAGGGTGTAGCCGGTGACCGAGTAGCCGGCCTTGAGCAGGTTCTCGGCCATGGGGGAGCCCATGATGCCCAGGCCGATCCATGCAATCGCCGGGCGGGAGGAGGCAGCGCGGGTCGGGCGGGAGGAGTCAGCAAGGTTGCTCATGAGGTGCCTCTTTCGAAAGCGTGCGTCGTCAGGCGGGGTGCCGCCGGTTTCCTACGGGTCAGCCCGCCGCGCGCAGCGGGGCCGGCAGCCAGGCGAAGGCGCCCGCGCTCGGCCCGTCGCCGGGCTTGTACTCCAGGCCGGTCCAGCCGTCGTATCCGGCCTTGGCGAGGCGGTCGAGCAGATCGGCGAAGTCGAGGTCGCCGGTGCCGGGGGCGCCGCGGCCCGGGTTGTCGGCGATCTGTACATGCGCGGTCTTCGCGGTGTAGCGGTCGATGACCTCGTGCAGGTCCTCGCCGTTCATCGACAGGTGGTAGAGATCCATCAGGAACCGGGCGTTGTCCAGGCCGGTGGCCGCGTTCACCGCGTCCACGACCTCGATCGCCCGGGGGGCCGAGACGATCGGGCAGCGCGGCGACTCGGGCGCGTTGAGCGCCTCGATCAGCAGCGTTCCGTCCACCTCGGCGACCGCGCGGGCGGCGAAGGCCAGGTTCTCCAGCGCCAGTTCGTCCTGCTCCGCCTCGCTCACGCCCTCGACGCGGTTGCCGTACAGGGCGTTGAAGGAGGTGCAGCCCAGCGAGCGGGCGAATTCGACGGCCACCGGCACGTTCGCCCGGAACCGCTCCGACTCCGCCCCCGGGACGGACAGCGCGCCGCGGTCGGGCCCCGGCAGCTGCCCCGCGTAGAAGTTCAGGCCCACCAGCCGGGTCCCGGCGTCCTCCAGCGCCGCACGCAGCGCGGCCGTCTCCGTCGGCTCGGGAACCGGGGCGTCCACCCACGGCCACCACAGCTCCACCGCCGTGAAACCCGCCGCCCGTGCGGCCGCCGGCCGCTCCAGCAACGGAAGCTCGGTGAACAGGATCGACAGATTGACGTTGAAGCGCGTGTCCGTGAAGCCCATCAGGCCGGCGCCCCTTCCGGATAGTGGAACTGTTTTTCTGCGTAATGGAACACTGCCTGGCGGGCTCGGAGACTGTCAAGGGGGCCCCGGGGCAATTTCTGGTGGCCGGGCCGAACCGCGCGTAGGTTGAGCGACGTGCGATTGAGAGTGGAGTTCACGACGGAGCCGTTCGATCTGGACGAAGCGCCCCCGCATGCGGTGGTGGCGCGGGACATCGTCACGGGCGCCGCACTGGACGCCGTCGACGTCGGCCCGTTCGGCAATACGGCCGAGGGTGACGCGGACCAGGTGCTCGGTGCGGTGAACGCCCTGCTGCGAGAGACCCTGGAGGCGGGCGCCACCCGGGTCTCCCTCCAGGTCAACGTGATCGCGGACGCCGGGCGCGGCGAGGGGGCGGCGACGTGACGGAGCCCGCCGGCCACCCGGACGTGACGGAGTCCGCTGACCACCCGTTCGTCCAGGCCGTCAAGCCGCTGGTCGACGCCATGGGCGGCCAGCTGGTCGCACCGGACCAGGCCCAGGGCGACGACGTCGTGCTGACCTGGGAGGGGCAGGACCGGGTGGCCGTACGCCTCCCCCACCTGTCGGAGTCCCTCGACCACATCCTCGTCGAGCTCCAGCGCCGGCACGGCAAGCCGCTGGCGGAGCTGGACCGCAAGACCAAGCAGTCGGTGGTGCGGATCCTGGAGTCCCGGGGCGCCTTCTCCGTCCGCCACGGCGTCGAAACGGTCGCGACCGCCCTCGGTGTCAGCCGCTTCACCGTCTACAACTACCTGAACCGCGAAAGCGCCGCGCGGGAGCCCGGGGTGCAGGCGGCGGGCGAGTAGCGGGACAGGCGGAGGGGCGAGCGGCGCGGGGAGAGCGGCGGGCGGGACGGCATTTCCGTCCGGAATCACCCGACGGTGGCTTTTGCGTCACCAACTTTTCAACAAAGTGTTGACGTGGTGTGGCCGGGGGTCTTAGCTGTTTCCAGCCAACCAGAGCTGTCTCGCACCACCTGCCGCACCACCTGCCACGGAGGCTTCCCGTGTCTTCGAGTTCACCGCGCTCGACGGGGGACACCCCCGTGCCCCCGCCGGGGCTCAGCCGGCTCAACGCCGCCGACGACAGGACGGCCCGGGCCGCCCTGCACGAGGTGTGTGCCAGCCGGGCATGGGGAGACCGGATTCTCGCCGGGCGCCCCTACGCCACCACCGACGCCCTGTGCGCCGCGAGCGACGCCGCCATGGCCGAGCTGACCGCGGACGATCTGGCCGAGGCGGTGGCCGGGCACCCGCCCATCGGCCGGCCCAAGCCCGGAGACCCGACCTCGCACCGCGAGCAGAGCGGGATGGCCGACGCCGGTGCCGCGCTGAAGGCGGAGATGCTCGAACTCAACCTGGCCTACCAGGAGAAGTTCGGGCACACCTTCCTGATCTGCGCCTCCGGCCGCACCGGTGAGCAGATGCGGGACGCGATCCGGCACCGGATCGACAACACGCCGGACCAGGAACGAGAGATCGTGCGGGTGGAGCTCGGCAAGATCAACCGCATCCGCCTGACCCGGATCGCGGAGCCCGCAGAAGGAGACGCAGCATGAGCAGCGAGACGGCAGCACCGACGTCGGTGTCCACGCACATCCTGGACACCAGCGTGGGCCGCCCCGCGGAGGGCGTCGCCCTCACGCTGTCGGTGCGCTCGGGCAGCGACGCCGCCTGGACCGCCCACGGCGCGTCCACGACCGACGCGGACGGACGCTGCAAGGACCTGCCGGCGCTGCCGGACGGCACCACCCATGTGCGCCTCGACTTCGCCGTCGAGGAGTACTTCGTATCCAGCAAGGCACACCAGCAAGCCGAGGAACAGCAGGACGCCCCCCGCGCAAGGGACAGCGGAGTCTTCTTCCCGGAGGTGGCAATCACCTTTGCCGTCACTCCGGGCGAGCACTATCACGTACCGCTGCTGCTCAACCCGTTCGGCTACTCCGTATACCGAGGGAGCTAGCACCGACATGACTGCCCATTCCCGCCCGGTGATGCTCGGCCAGAACCAGTACGGCAAAGCGGAAAACCGCGTCGTCAAGATCACCCGCGAGGGGGACACCCACCACATCAAGGACCTGAACGTCTCGGTCTCGCTCTCCGGCGATCTCGAAGAGGTCCACCTCTCCGGCTCCAACGCCCACTGCCTGCCCACCGATACGACCAAGAACACCGTCTACGCCTTCGCCAAGGAGTACGGGATCGAGTCGGCCGAGCAGTTCGGCATCCATCTGGCCCGGCACTTCGTCACCAGTCAGGAACCGATCCACCGGGCCCGCATCCGGATCGAGGAGTACGCCTGGGAGCGGATCGCCGGCTCCGACGCCAACTCCCGCTTCATCGGCTCCGACGAGGTCAACCACTCCTTCGTCCGCAAGGGCCAGGAGACCCGGCTGACCGAGATCACCTACGACGGTGAGCGGTGGCAGGTCATCTCCGGTCTCAAGGACCTCGTGGTGATGAACTCCACCAACTCGGAGTTCTGGGGCTACATCAAGGACAAGTACACGACCCTGAAGGAGGCCTACGACCGCATCCTGGCCACCGAGGTGTCCGCCCGCTGGCGGTTCAACTGGACCGACGACGACCAGCGGATGCCCGGCTGGGAGCGTTCGTACGAGCAGGTCAAGAAGCACATCCTGCAGGCGTTCGCGGAGACCTACAGCCTCTCGCTCCAGCAGACGCTGTACCAGATGGGATCACGCGTGATCAACCATCGTTCCGAGATCGACGAGATCCGCTTCTCCCTCCCGAACAAGCACCACTTCCTGGTGGATCTGGAGCCGTTCGGAATCAAGAACGACACCCCCGACGGAGCCGTCTACTACGCGGCGGACCGCCCGTACGGCCTGATCGAAGCCACCGTCCTGCGCGACGGTGTCGAAGCCCGGATCCCCGTGGATCTGACCAACCTCTGAGCGTCCCGACGCCACGCCGTGCCCGCTCCCCGTCCCGCAGCGGGGAGGGGCACGCACCCCGAGAGGAGCGACCTGTGACACAGCCGGCGCACACGCGCTCCTGCTCCCGCTGCGCTTCCCCTCATTCGGCACCCGGAGCACCCCACGGGCGGCGGCCCACCCGGCCGTCCCGCCCGGCTCCGGCACTCAAATCCGTAGGGCCATGCCGTGCCCTCCCCCTGGGACCGGGACCGTCCCCCGCTCCCGACGTCGTGCGAGCGGCGGGACCCGCCCCGTCCAGGGGGATCCCCATGCCGGAACCGAACGAAGGAAAGCACCATGGCTGCATCGGCATCCCCTGACGGCGCGGAGACGCGGCGCATCGTCATCGAGAACTGTGCCCTCGCGACCGTCGACGCCCAGGACACCGAGTACGCCACCGGCCATGTGGTGGTCGCCGGAAACCTCATCGAGTCGGTGGGCGCGGGCAAGGCGCCCGAGGGCCTTCCGGGTGTCGTACGCCGGGTGGACGGCACCGGCCATCTGGTCACGCCCGGCCTGGTCAACACCCACCACCACTTCTACCAGTGGATCACCCGCGGGCTGGCCACCGACCACAACCTGTTCAACTGGCTGGTCGCGCTCTACCCGACCTGGGCGCGGATCGACGCCCCGATGCTCGCCGCGGCCACCCAGGGCTCGCTCGGCATGATGGTCAAGGGCGGCGTCACCACCGCCTCCGACCACCACTACGTCTTCCCCCGTGGCTCCGGCGACCTCGTCGGCGCCGAACTGGCCGCCGCCGCCGAGATCGGCGCCCGGATCACCCTGGCCCGTGGCTCCATGGACCGCAGCGAGAAGGACGGCGGGCTGCCCCCGGACTTCGCCGTCGAGACCACCGAGGGCGCCCTGCTGGCGACAGAAGAGGCCATCGACCGGTACCACGACGCCTCCTTCGGCTCGATGGTGCACATCGCCGCCGCGCCCTGCTCGCCGTTCTCCGTCTCCACCGAACTCATGCGGGAGGGCGCGAAGCTGGCCCGCCGCAAGGGCGTGCGGCTGCACACCCACGGCTCGGAGACCGTGGAGGAGGAGAAGTTCTGCCACGAGCTCTTCGGCATGGGCCCCACCGACTACTTCGAGTCGACCGGCTGGCTCGGTGACGACGTGTGGATGGCGCACTGCGTCCACATGAACGACTCCGACATCGCCGCCTTCGCCCGCACCGGCACCGGCGTGGCGCACTGCCCGTCCTCCAACGCCCGCCTCGCGGCCGGCATCGCCCGCGTCCCCGACATGCTGGCGGCCGGCGTCCCGGTCGGCCTCGGCGTGGACGGCACCGCCTCCAACGAGTCCGGCGAACTCCACACCGAGCTGCGCAACGCCCTGCTGATCAACCGCCTCGGCGCCCACCGGGAGGCCGCGCTGAACGCCCGCAAGGCGCTGCGGCTGGGCACGTACGGCGGTGCGCAGGTCCTCGGCCGGACCGCCGAGATCGGTTCGCTGGAGGCCGGCAAGCTCGCCGACCTGGTGCTGTGGAAGCTGGACGGCCTCGGCCACTCCTCCATCGCCGACCCGGTCACCGCGCTGGTCTTCGGCCCGCCCGCACCGGTCACCCTCTCCCTCGTCGGCGGCCGGCCGGTCGTCGAGGACAACCACCTCAGCAACGTCGACGAGGACACCCTCGCCCGCACCGCGCGGGCCGAGGCACAGCGTCTGGCCCGGATCGCCGCCGGGGACTGACCCCGCGGCGCGGTCCAGCGGCCGACGACCCCTGACTCGGCCGGGAGGGACGGCTCCCGGCCGGGCTTGTGGATCCGAGCGGGATCCACAAGCGCCGGACCCGGGGGTACGGGCAGTGCCCGCACCCCCGGGACGGTCGGACCTGCCGCCGTCCACGCGCCACGAGCGCACCGTACGCAGCACCGCCCACCAGGCGACCTCTCCACTACGCAGCACCTCGCAAGCCCTCCGTGACAGCCTCGCATCGCCTGCTCCGGCGACGCAGAAAACGAAGGAGGCCCGCAGTGGCCGCAATGACCGGGCAGAAGCCGGAGGGGGACCGGAAACACCCCGTTGACGAGACCCTCCCGCCCCTGAAGATGTTCACCAGCGGCCTCCAGCACGTGGCCGCGATGTACGCGGGTGTGGTGGCCCCGCCGATGATCGTGGGGCCGGCCTGCGGGCTCGGCGCCACCGAAACCGCGTTCCTGATGGGCGCCAGCCTGTTCACCGCGGGCATCGCGACGCTGCTGCAGACGCTGGGGTTCTGGAAGGTCGGCGCCCGGCTGCCGTTCGTGAACGGGGTCTCCTTCGCCGGGGTCACGCCGATGGTCGCCATCGGCAAGGCCCAGAGCCCCGGCCATGCGCTGCCGGTCATCTTCGGTGCCGTGATCGTCGCCGGTGTGCTGGGGTTCCTCCTCGCCCCGTACTTCTCCAAGCTCGTACGGTTCTTCCCGCCGGTGGTCACCGGCACCGTCATCACCCTGATCGGCGTCTCGCTGCTGCCGGTGGCCTTCCACTGGTCCCAGGGCGGCAATCCGCAGGCTCCGGATTTCGGTTCGCTGACCAACATCGGGATGGCCGCGCTGACCTTTGTGATCGTGCTGGTGCTGCGCCGGGTGCTGCGCGGCTTCCTCCAGCAGATCGCGATCCTGCTCGGGCTGGTCGCCGGCACGCTGATCGCGATACCCGTCGGCATCACGCACTTCGCCGCCCTCGGCAAGGCGTCCCTGATCGGTTTCCCGACGCCGTTCCACTTCGGTGCCCCGCAGTTCGACGTCGCCGCGATCGTCTCCATGTGCATCGTGATGCTGGTCTGTATGACCGAGTCGACGGCCGACATGCTCGCCCTCGGCAAGATCGTCGGCCGGCCGGCGGACGAGCGCACCATCGAGGGCGGACTGCGCGCCGACACCCTGGGCACCGCCCTCAGCCCGCTGTTCAACGGCTTCGCCAACAGCGCCTTCGCCCAGAACATCGGCCTGGTCGCGATGACCAAGGTGCGCAGCCGCTACGTCGTGGCGACCGGCGGGCTGATCCTGATCGTGCTGGGCCTGTGTCCGGTGGCCGCCTCGGTGATCTCGCTGGTCCCGCTGCCGGTCCTCGGCGGGGCCGGCATCGTGCTGTTCGGCTCGGTGGCCGCCAGCGGCATCCAGACGCTGGCTTCCGCCGCCATGGAGAAGGACGACAACGCCCTGATCGTCGCGGCGGCCGTCGGCATCGGGTTGATCCCGATCGCCGCGCCGGACTTCTACCACGTCCTCCCCAAGAACCTGCTGGTCGTCCTGGACTCCGGCATCAGCACCGGCTGTCTGGTCGCCATCGTCCTCAACCTCGCCTTCAACCACTTCAGGAACAGGGACGCGGAAACGGCGCCGGACACCGGTGCCCCCGGCGACCCGGAGGCCGCGCAACCACCGCGCCTCGCCACCGACGGCGGCGCCGGCGAGCCCGCGGCGGCGCCCGCCCACTGACGCCGGAACAGCGCAACGGCCCGTACGGGAGCGCCAACTGCGGCTCTCCTGCGGGCCGTTGGGCAGCCCGGCGCGGGAGCAGGGGGCAGCTGGCGTCAGCCGGTGCCGTGGCTCTCGCCGTACGCCTCCCGGTCCCGCGGCGATCGGTCCAGCAGCCCGGACAACAGCTCGCGGACCCCTGGCTCCGGTGCGAAGTCCTCGGTGGGGAAGGCGAGTTGCCGAAAAACGACGCCGTCCATGTAGTCGAGGAGGATCCCGCAGTGCCGCCGCGGTGCCGGCGAGCCGAAGCGCCGCAGCCACGTTGCGCCCCAGCCGACGACGGCCTCCCGTCCGCGGGTGAGCGCCGGGCGGAGCTCGGGCCGGGACGTGGACTCCAGGTAGAGCGCGAAGCGGGCGGCGGTCCTGGTGCGCTCGGGGCCGGTCACGTACCGCAGGAACCGGCCGACGGCATCGGCGAGTTCACCGGCATCGGCCGGGGCGGCCGCCGCGGCGAAGGCCTCCCAGTCGCGGTGCTCCCGCTCCTGGAGGTGGTCGACGATGCCGTCGATCAGGGCCGTCCGGTTACGGAAGTAGTTGGAGGTGGTGCCCGACGGAACCGCTGCCGCGGCGTCCACGGCCTGATAGGTCAGGCGCCGAGCGCCCTCGCTGCCCAGTACCTGGATCCCCGCGTCCAGGACCTGCTCCCGCCGTCGTGCCACGCCGCCGCGCCCTTCGTGCCGTGCTCGTTCGTTCCTGCTGGTGCAGGGGCGAGCCACTATAAACATAGTGACGCGGCGAGAGTACGCACGCGTATATCAGCATTTACCATCCCATGCCGGATATGCTGCATCGGCCCTGGCAGGGAGTCAGGAGGTCGATGTGCGCGCGGCAAGGGCGCCACGGAGAGGGGTTCCGCGGTGCACGAGAACGCCGGCGACCCGCCCTTCCGCCGCGCCGGCGCGGTCGGCGGCGCTCTGGAGACCACCGTCGACGCCCTGATGGACGGGGTGTGCGCCGACCTCAAGCGGCTGGCGGCCATCCCCTCGATCGCCTTCCCCGGCTTCTCCCCCGAACCGGTGCTCCAGGCTCGCGATCTGCTCGTCGCCCTGCTCCGGGACGCCGGTGTGGCCGATATCGGCGAGCTCAACCTCCCCGGTACCGCGCCCGTCATCACCGGCAGCCTCCCGCGCGCACGACGACGCCGCCGATGACGCTCCGTCAGTTCGACGCTCCG
>NZ_SDIG01000179.1:0-12127 GCF_004122755.1 Streptomyces sp. TM32 | reverse complement strand
TCCTGCGCCTGGTGGAACGGATGCTGCTCGTCCAGCCCTCGCTACCGCCCCCCTGGCTCGACCGGCCCCTACCCCGCGCGCTGGGGCGGTAGCGAGGGCTGGACGAGCAGCATCCGTTCCACCAGGCGCAGGAACATCGCGGCGTCCCGCAGAAGATCATCGGCGTCCCGGCGGCCGGCCGCCCCGGCTATGCCGGCCTCGGCCTTCGCCCGGCGGTCGGCGCCGGAGGCGAAGAGTGCGCTCCACTCGGTGAGTTCGGGAGCGACCTCGGGGAGGACCTCCCAGGCACTGCGGATACGCCGCCTGCGCCGCGCGGTGGTCTCGGGCCGGCCGCGGACGGCGAGGACGGCGGCGGCAGTGCGCAACGCGGCCAGATGAGCCGTGGCGAACCGCTCGTTGGGGGTTTCCAGGGTCTGCGCTTCCTCCAGACCCTGCTGTGCCTGGGTGAGCAGAGCGAGCGCGGCGGGTGGTGCGGCCGCCCGCCGCAGGACGGGGTGGACATCGCTCGGGGGACCGTACGCAGCGGAGCTGCCCCTGCCGGGACGAGCTGCCATGACGAACCTCCTGTCGTCGCATGCCGGTTCGGGACCGAATGCCGATTCGGGACCGTATGAACCCATCGTGAGGTACGCCACTGACAATCGGCGCTGACCTGCGCTTTCGCCGAAAGCGGACGGATTCTCCGACGGAGCCGAGGGGCCGGCGACCCCACCGCCGTGCGGAACCAGGGGCAGGCGTGCGGACGGTTTTTTGTACTGACCGGTCAGTGAAGGAAGGTTCGTGGACACTGCCCCGCACGGACCGCCGCTGCCGGAGCGTGCCGGAGCCTGGGCCGTGTCGCGCGGCCTCGCGGCGGTGGGCACACGGTGCTCGCGGTGTGCAGCGAACCGCCGGAGGGCGACGCGGGCGTGGTGCCGGTGCGGACCGTTCACGGCTTCGACGCCGCCATCCACCCGTATCTGCCGATGAGTTGTCTCGTGGCGGTGCTGACGTCCCTGACGGCGCGCGGCCGGGAGGTGGTGCGGATGAAGGACCTGCATCCGGAGCTGAGAATGTGAGCGCCCGCTGCCGTCGGGAGGTATCCACGGTCCGCCCACCGTCCTGTGGGAGGCTGCCCCGGGGTCGAACGCCCGGTGGGCCGCCCTCGCGCCGCGCGTCGATCCGCGGGGAGCGGCACAATCGCCCCCATGGACAGCTCCCACTCCCGCCGCGACGCCACCCGGCGCAAGCTCTTCGACGCCGCGGTCACGCTCATCGCCGAACAGGGTTTCTCCTCCACCACGGTGGACGAGATCGCCGAACGGGCGGGCGTCGCGAAGGGCACGGTGTATTACAACTTCGCGAGCAAGAACGTTCTCTTCGAGGAGCTGCTGCGGCACGGCATCGAGCTGCTGGCGACCTCCTTGCAGTCGGCCGCCGACGAGGTCACCGGCCGGGGCGGCAGCCGGATCGACGCGTTGGACGCCATGATCCGGGCCGGCCTGGACTTCATCTCCCGTTACCCGGCGCTCACCCAGCTCTACGTGGCCGAACTGTGGCGCACCAACCGGGCCTGGCAGTCGACGCTGATGGTGGTGCGGGAGCGGGCCATCACGGTGGTGGAGACCGTGTTGCGGGAGGCGGTGGCCCGTGCGGAGCTGAGCGAGGAGATCGATGTCCCGCTGACCGCCTCGGCGCTGTTCGGAATGGTTCTGGTGGCCGCCCTGGACTGGCAGTCCTACCAGCCCGACCGGTCGATCGATGAGGTCCACGCGGCGCTGTCGCGGCTGCTCCAGGGGCGGGTCGGCGGCCAGGCCTCGTAGCCCGGCCCGGCGGGCGGGCCGGGGCCCGTGATCGCGGGTGGCCTTCCGGGGCGGGATGCGGATGCGCGCCGTCGTGGTCAGGTGCGGCGCGCACCCGTTCTCCCCCGTGGGTCCGCACAAAAGAGTGCGCTGCCCTGGCGCAGATCGTTCCCCCCCGATCCGACCAGGACAGCGCTTCCCCCGTACTCCCCCGTGCTTCCCCCGTATCCCCCGTCACGTCCGGGAGCCGCGCCGCTCCGCCGCCCCGTGTCGGCGGTGCGGCGCCGCTTCCCTTCCGTGGCCCCTACTCTTCCGTCCGGGCGGCCGGCGGCCCATCCGCGTACCTACTCATCTCGGCGTCTGAGTACGGATACTCAAGTCTGAGCACGCGCCCCCAGGGCCTACGATCTTCGGCGTGTCCGTACTTCCCTTGGTGTTCACCAGTGGCTGGGCGAGCGGGATCAACGCCTATGCCGTCGTCCTCGTCTTCGGTCTGCTCGGCGCGACCGGCGTCAGCGAGGAGGTGCCCGCGGCGCTGCAGCGCCCCGATGTGCTGCTCGTGGCCGGGGTCCTGTTCCTGTGCGAGGCGGTCGCCGACAAGGTCCCGTACGTGGACTCCGTTTGGGACGCCGTGCACACGGTGATCCGGCCGGTCGCCGGTGGTGTCGTGGCGGCGCTGCTGGCCGGGCACGACGGTTCGCTGCCCCAGCTGGCGGCGGGCGCGGTCGGCGGCTCGACGGCGCTGGTGAGCCATCTGGTCAAGGCGGGCACCCGGATCGCGGTCAACACCTCGCCGGAGCCGGCCAGCAACATCGTGCTGAGCGTGGTCGAGGATCTGGGCGTCGCCGGGCTCGTCGCGTTCGCGGTGTTCCATCCGGTGGCGGCCGCGGTCATCGCGGGGGCGCTGCTGGTGGCGGGGATCGCGGTGGTGGTCTTCCTGTGGTCGCGGATCCGCCGGTACCTCCAGCGGCGGCGGCAGCGGCGCGAGGAGAAGCGGCTCGCCGCGGCGGGCGGCGCGGTGCCGCCGGCGGTCTGACGGCCCGCGCGGGCGGGGCGCGTCGGGGCCGGCGGCGGTCCGGCCACCGGCCGTGCGGGCGTTGTCAGTGGCTCCGGATAAAGTCGCAGGCATGGCACGGATTGCGGTGATCGGCGCCGGGATGGGCGCGATGGCGGCCGCTGCCCGGCTGGCCGTCGCGGGCCACCGGGTGGCGGTGTTCGAGCGCGACGCGACGCACGGCGGTGCGGTGCGGCGTCTGGAGCGGGACGGCTTCGCCTTCGACACGGGGCCCGGTCTGCTGCATCTGCCGGCCGTCTACCGGGACCTGTTCCTCAAGACCGGCCGGGAGCCACTGGAGAGCTGTGTCGAGCTGTCCCAGGTCGACCCCGCGAGCCGTCATGTCTTCGCCGACGGCACGGCCGTGTCGCTGCCGAACGCCTCGCGGGCCGGCGTGCTGGCGGCCCTGGACGAGGCGCTGGGCGCAGGCGCCGGGGAGCGCTGGAGCGCACTGGTGGGCCGCGCCCGTGAGGCCTGGGACGCCACCCGCCGGCCGCTCCTGGAGGAGCCGTTGTGGCAGGACTGGCGGGTGCTGGGGCGCGATCCGTATCCGGCGGTGCGCCGGCGCGGACTGTTCGGCCGGGGCAAGGGCCCCACGACCGCCACCCTCGCCGAGGTGGCCCGCCGCGAGCTGGCCGACCCCCGGCTGATCGCGCTGCTGGAGAGCCATGCGCTGGCCTACGGCTTCGACCCGCGCGGCGCCCCGGCGAGCGCGGCAGTGCTGCCGTACATGGAGCAGACCTTCGGGAGCTGGTATCCGCGCGGCGGTCTGCGGGCGCTGGCCGACGCGGTGTACGAGCGCTGTCTGGCGCGCAAGGTGGAGTTCGGTTTCGGTGCCGCGGTGACCGGGATCGTGGAGAAGGACGGCCGGGTGGCGGGCGTCGAGCTGGCCGACGGCCGGGTGGCCGAGGCGGAGTTCGTGGTCGCGGGCATCGATCCGGGGCAGCTCGCGGGGCTCTGCGGGGGCCGGGAGCCGTGGGGCGCCGATGAGGTGCGCCCCGGCCCGGGCGAGCGCGGCCCCGGGCGGCTGACGGTGTGTCTGGCGCTGCGCGGGGCGCGCCCCGCGGACGCCGTGCACCGGACGGTGGTGCATGCCGCGGACCGCGCGGCCGAGTTGGCGGGCGTGTTCGGCGACGGCCCCGGGCTGCGGCCCCCCTGTGACCGGCCCACGGTGACGGTGCTGCGCCCGGACGACCCCGCCGTACGGCCGGACGGCGCCCATGAGGCGGTGACGCTGACCGCGACGGTCGCCGCGCACGGCCCGGTGGACTGGCTCGACGGGGAGGCCGTGGCGGCCGAGGCCGAGCGGCTGACCGGGATCGCCGAGGCCGCGGTGCCGGGGCTGCGGGAGCGGGTGCTGTGGCGGGAGGTGCTGCCGCCCACGGACGACATGCCGGTGCCGGGCCCGGCGCTGGCCGGCCAGGAAGGGCGCTTTCTGCGGCCCGGCAACCGCACCCGGATACCGGGGCTCTATGCGGTCGGAGGCTGGTCCCACCCGGGCGGCGGGCTCGCGCATGCCGGGATGTCCGGCGCGATCGTCGCGGGCCTGATCGTGCACGGCGACGACTGGCACGGCTCGACCTGACGGCCGGGCAGTGTGATGGCCGGGCGGTGTGACGGCCCGGCGGTGTGACGGCCCGGCCGTGTGCGAGGCCGGGGGCTGCCCGTCTCAGTAGCGGTACTGCTGCCCGTCGTAGCCCTGCTGGTAGGGCGGATACTGCTGCTCGGGCGGGAGTTCGCTGTCGCGCTGCTGGGGGACCCAGACACCCCCGGGCGGCGTCTCGCCGTAGCCCTGGCCCGGATTCTGGCCGAGTGGCTGTCCCTGGCTGTCGTACTGCTGCGCGGCGTAGGGCGCCTGGGCGTACGGCGACTGCGCGTAGGGGTCCGGCTGCCCGTACGCGTCGTAGGCCGCGGGGTACTGCTGGGTGCCGATGTACGGATCGGAGTAGGGCGTCTGCTGGCCCAGGGCGTCGCCGTAGGCCGCGTAGGGATCGGCCCAGGTGTCCTGGCCGGCGCCGTTCTGGCCGTAACTGCCGTCGTACGCATAGCCGTTGCCGCCGTCCGGAACGCTCCCGGCGGGGGTGCCGTAGGCGTCGTAGCCGGTGTATTCGGGCTGCGGGGCGCGGGCGTCGGGGCTGTAGATGCCGTACTGGCCGGTCTCGTCGGGCATCGGCTGCGGGGCGTAGACGGCGGTGGCGTCGGCCTGCGCATAGTCGTTCTGGACGGCGAACGGCTGGGTCTCGTAAGCGCTCTGGTCCAACTGCCCGGCCTGGTAGGGGTCCTGGCGGCGGAAGACGTCGTCGGTGTCGTAGTCGTAGGAGCTCTGCCCGGCATAGGGGCCCTGGCCGGCGTAGGGGTCCTGGCTCTGGAAGCCGCCGGTGCTCTCGAAGGTGTCCTCCAGCCCGTTGCCGGCCCCGGGCCGGAAGCCCCGCCCGTCGGTGTCGGCGGGCTGCACCGCCTCCAGGCCGGAGACCTCCAGCGTCGGTTCGGCGGGGGCCTGGCCGGAGTTGCGGGCCCGGCGGCGCCGGCCCTCGGCGGGCTTGCCCGACATCCCGGGCATGCCGGGCTTGCCGTCCTTGCCGCGCAGGGCCCAGCCGGTGGTGAAGCCGCGGCGGAAGGAGAGCGTCACATTGGTCTGCCCGACGGCGAAGGCGACGAGGCCCACTCCGATCACGATCACCGACGGGATGAGGACACCGACGACCACGGCGAGGAAACCGGCGAAGGCGAGCAACCGCCAGCGCAGCCGCGCCTTGTTCTGGAGCAGGACCTCACCCAGCAGCCACAGGGCGACCAGGCCGAACGCGATGTAGAGGACCGTCCAGCCCATATACGCCCCTCTTCCGCCGCTCGCCGGCCACCGTCATCAGGACTGCTGGTGCAGCCCCAGATTCTCGTAGATTTCCAGGGTCGCCGTGGAGTGGTTCAGGGTAATGAAGTGCAACCCGGGAACATCCTCGGCCATCAGACGTGCGCACAGGTCCGTTGCGTAGTCGATGCCAATGGAGCGTACCGCCGCCGGATCGTCCTTGACGGCGAGGATGCGCTCGGCCAGCTCGGGCGGGAAGGCCGCATTGCTGAGCTGAGCGAACCGCTCGATCTGACGCACGTTCGTCACCGGCATGATCTCCGGAATGATCGGCGTGGAGCAACCCGCGGCCGTCACCCGGTCCCGCAGCCGGAAGTAGTCCTCGGGATAGAAGAACATCTGGGTGATGGCGAAGTCCGCGCCGGCCCGGCACTTGTCGACGAAGTGCGCCACATCCGTGTCCCAGTCCGTCGAGCGCGGATGCATCTCGGGGAAGGCGGCGACGCCGACACAGAAGTCGCCGGACTCCTTGATGAGACGGACCAGGTCGGCGGCGTAGCCGACGCCGTCGGGGTGCTTGACCCACTCGCCCATCGGGTCGCCGGGCGGGTCGCCGCGCAGCGCGAGCATGTTGCGGATCCCGGCTCCGGCGTACTGGCCGATGATGTTGCGCAGGTCCGCCGTGGAGTGGTTGACCGCGGTCAGGTGGGCGACCGGGGTCAGGGTGGTGTCGGTGGCGATGCGCTCGGTGGCGCGCACCGTGCCGTCACGGGAGGTGCCGCCGGCGCCGTACGTCACGGAGACGAAGGTCGGCGAGACGGCCTCGATGCGGCGAATGGCGTTCCACAGGGTCCGCTCGCCCTTCTCCGTCTTGGGGGCGGCGAACTCGAACGAGTACGACTGCTTACCGGAGGCAAGCAGGTCGCGCACCGTTCGTGCGCGATCAGTCCTGGTGGAAGCTGTACCTAGGGCCATACCGGCAGGTTAACCACCGGCCGGGCACACACCAACCGTGATCGGCGTTATGCCTGGTTGGTGCGGTTCATGTCCACTGGTTGGACATTTTCCGGTCGCCGAGATGTCGGAAAACATTCCGCCGCCACCGGCTCCCCTGCCCTGCGGAAACCGGCCACGGAAGCCTGCCGGTCTTCTGGCGCCGCCGCGGGGTGATCCCGGTCACCCGTCCCGACCCGGCCCTAGGGGGTGTCCCAGGCCCGGATGCGCTTGGCCAGGTCAGCGGCCGCCGCCCCCGGGTCGTCCGCCTCGGTGAGGGCGCGGACCACCACGATCCGGCGGGCGCCGGCCGTCAGCACCTCGTCCAGATTTCCGGCGTCGATCCCGCCGATCGCGAACCAGGGGCGCTCGGGGGCGCGGGAGGCGGCGTAGCGGACCAGGTCGAGGCCGGGGGCGTGCCGGCCCGGCTTGGTGGGGGTGGGCCAGCACGGGCCCGTGCAGAAGTAGTCCACGCCGGCTTCGTCGAGGGCCGCGTCCACCTCGGCCTCGGCGTGGGTGGAGCGGCCTATGAGGACGTCGGGGCCGAGCAGGGCGCGGGCGGCCGGGACCGGCAGGTCGCCCTGGCCGAGGTGCAGCACGTCGCTGCCGGCGGCGTGGGCGACGTCCGCCCGGTCGTTGACCGCGAGCAGCTTGCCGTGCCGCCGGCAGGCGTCCGCGAAGACCTCCAGATGCCGGAGCTCCGCACCGGCCTCCATGCCCTTGTCACGCAGCTGGACGATGTCCACCCCGGAGGCGAGCACCGCGTCCAGGAACTGCGGGAGGTCGCCCTGCCGGGTGCGGGCGTCCGTGCACAGGTAGAGGCGTGCGTCGGCAAGGGCCTGTCGTGCGGTGGTCATCGGGCGGCTTCCCCCCGGGTCGGGGGTGTACGGGCCGGTCCTTCCGGTCCGTACACCCCGCGGATGTGGTTACGGATGCTGGTGCGGTCGCGGGACGGGAGTGCGCCGCACCGGGTGCGTCAGACGGCGAGCGCCTGGGCCCGGCGCTTCACCTCCGTGCCGCGATTCTCGCGCAGCGCCTGGGCGGGCGTGCCGGGCAGGGTCTCATCCGGGGTGAACAGCCACTCCAGCATCTCCTCGTCGGTGAAGCCGTCGTCCTTGAGCAGGGTGAGCGTGCCGACGAGGCCCTTGACCACCTTGTCGTCCTTGATGAAATCGGCGGGCACGTGCAGTGCCCGGTTCTCGCCGCGGCGCACCGCGATCAGCTGGCCCTCCTTGACCAGCTGTCGGACGCGGGTCACCTCGACGCCGAGCCGTTCGGCGATGTCGGGGAGGGTGAGCCAGGCGGGGACGAGTCCATCGATGTTTGCGTCAATCTCGGTCACAAGAACAAGCCTGCCACCTCGCACTGACAGCCGGTAGCCGGGCGTCGCCGTCGGGGGCCTGCTGCACACCGGAGGGTGACGGCCGGCTGCCGTCCGCGACCGTTGCGCGCCCCCGCTACAGCGCCGCGGCCTTCAGCGGTACGGAGGCGTTCGCGGCCCGCTCCCGGTCCAGGACGACCCCCCGCTCGATGAGCTTGCGCCCCTGAGCCAGGTCGCGCGGGCGCCCCACGGCCAGCAGCGCGACGAGCCTTCCCGCCCCTCGCCCGCCACCGCCCCGATCCGGCTGCGCTTCGCCCGGGCTCTCCGCACTGCGCAGCCAGAGCACCGACCAGGCGGCCCCGGTCGGGTCGCCGCGCCACACCAGTTCGTCGGCGTCGACGTGGTGGCCCGCGTACTGCACGAACCGGCCGAACTGCTCCGACCAGAAGTACGGGACGGGGTCGTAGACCAGCCCTTCCGTGCCGCCGCGGGCGATGTTCTCGGCGACCGTGCGGGGGCCCTGAAGGGCGTTGTCCCAGTGGTGGATGAGCAGCCGGCCGCCGTAGCGGGCCGAGGGGAAGGAGGCGCAGTCGCCGACCGCGTAGACATCGGGCACGGAGGTGCGCAGGCGGCCGTCGGCCAGGACGGAGCCGTCCTGCGGGGACACCTCGACGCCCGAGCCGGCCAGCCAGCCGGTCGCAGGCCGGGCGCCGATCCCGACGACCACCGCGTCGGCGGGCAGCGTCGTGCCGTCCTCCAGGGTGACCGCGCCGGGCGTGACGGACGCGACCCGGGCACCGGTGCGCAGCTCGGCGCCGGCGTCCGCGTACCAGCCGGTCATGTGGGTGGCCACTTCGGGCGGCAGGGCGCCGGCCAGCGGGCGGTCGGCGGCCTCGACGACGGTGACCGCACAGCCCGCTTCCCGTGCCGCGGTCGCGAACTCGGCTCCGATCCAGCCGGCCCCGACGACCACGATCTCGTGCTGGGCGGCGAGCACCGGCCGCAGCCGCTCGGCGTCGTCGAGGGTGCGCAGCAGATGGACGCCGGGTAGTCCCTCGCTGCCGGGCAGCATGATCGGGGCGGCGCCGGTCGCGAGGACCGCGTGGTCGTAGGAGATCGGGCCGTCGGCCGTCTCGACCTGGCGGGCCTCCGGCACCAGGCCGGTGACCGGGCGGTTGAGGCGGAGGTCGATGCCGAGCCCGGCGAAGTCGACGTCGAAGGTGGAGCCTTCGGCCTTGCCCAGCAGCACCGCCTTGGACAGCGGCGGGCGGTCGTAGGGCTGGTGGGGCTCGTCGCCGAGGAGCGTGATCGCGTCGCGCCACCCTTGTTCGCGCAGGGCGACGGCGGTCTGCACACCCGCGATTCCCGCGCCGACGATCACGACGCGCGGCGTGCGGTCAGGGGCCTGGGAGGACTTGCTCTGCTCGCTCACCTGATCACTCTAGGACGGTGGGCGGGGCCGTCCGCAGCAGCGCGCAAGGAGATCTCTGACACAGCGTCACACTCGCCCGGCGCGGTCCGCGGGCCCGTGGGCGCGCCGGAGGCGGCACCTTACGGCGCGTCGCGGCCCCGTATTAGGCTGACGGCCACACGCACTCGCGGGAGCCCGGACGCACCGGGCTGAGAGGGAGGCTGGCCGGCCTCCGACCGTACGAACCTGATCCGGGTCATGCCGGCGAAGGGAGGGGCTGGATGCCCATGCCACCATCTGCCGCACCGTCGCAGTCGTCCGCCAGGAGGCCGGACGTGCTCGTGCTCGGCGGCGGCCTCATCGGTCTGGTCACCGCCTGGCGGGCGGCCGGCCGCGGAATGTCCGTCGCGGTGGCCGATCCGGCGCCCGGTGGCGGCGCGGCCCGGGTCGCGGCCGGCATGCTGGCCGCGGTCACCGAGCTCCACTACGGCGAGCAGACCCTGTTGGGGCTCAATCTCGCCTCGGCACGGCGCTACCCCGAGTTCACCCAGGAGCTGGAGGAGGCCGGCGGGCAGCGGATCGGCTACCGGCGGTGCGGCACCCTGGCCGTCGCGCTGGACGCCGACGACCGCGCGCACCTGCGCGAGCTGCACGCCCTGCAGATCCGCTCGGGACTGGACTCGCAGTGGCTGACCGGGCGCGAGTGCCGCCGTCTGGAGCCGATGCTGGCCCCCGGGGTACGCGGCGGGCTGCGGGTGGACGGCGACCACCAGGTCGATCCGCGCCGGCTGGTGAGCGCCCTGCTCGTCGCCTGCGAGCGCGCCGGAGTGGACTTCCACCGCAGCCGCGCCGCCCGGCTGACGGTCGCCGGCGGACGGGCCACCGGTGCCGAACTCGCCGACGGGACACGGCTGTCGGCCGGTCAGGTCGTGCTGGCCGCGGGCAGCGAGAGCGGTCGTCTCGCCGGCGTCCCCGCCGAGGTGCTGCCGCCGGTGCGGCCGGTCAAGGGACAGGTGCTGCGGCTGCGGCTGCCGCAGGTGCCGGCCGGGAGCCCCGCCTTCCTGTCGCGCACCGTACGGGCCGTCGTCCGCGGCGGGCCGCTCTACCTGGTACCGCGGGCGAGCGGCGAACTGGTCGTCGGCGCCACCAGCGAGGAGCTGGGCTGGGACACCACGGTGACCGCGGGCGGGGTCTACGAGCTGCTGCGGGACGCGCACGAGCTGGTCCCGGGCATCACCGAGCTGCCGCTCGTCGAGACCTGCGCCGGGCTGCGCCCCGGCTCCCCCGACAACGCCCCGCTGCTCGGCCCGACCGCGCTGCCCGGCCTGCAACTGGCCTGCGGCCACTTCCGCAACGGGGTGCTGCTGACACCGGTCACCGGTGACGCGATGGCCGAGTCGCTGGCCACCGGGAGCCTGCCGGACGTGGCCCGCCCCTTCTCCCCCGCGCGCTTCTCCGCCACGCCCGGTCAGCACGGGGGGACTCCCCTCGCCGCCCCGGGGCCGGCGCGCACCCGTACCCCCCAGGAGCAGCCCGTATGAGCGCCCCCACCGTGTCCGTGTCCGTCAACGGCGAGGCCCGCGAGATCGCCGGCGGGCTCACCCTCGACCGGCTGGTCGCGACCCTGACCCCGGCGTCCTCCGGGGTGGCCGCGGCGGTCAACGACCTCGTGGTGCCGCGTGCCCAGTGGCCCACCACCCCGCTCGGCGACGGCGACCGCGTCGAGGTTCTCACCGCCGTCCAAGGAGGCTGACCCGCATGACCGATATCGCCACCCAGCGGGAAGCCGCTCCCGCCACGACCGCTGCCGACCCGTTCACCCTCGCCGGCACCACCTTCGGGTCCCGGCTGATGATGGGCACCGGCGGCGCACCCAGCCTCGACGTCATGGAGCGGGCGCTGCTCGCGTCGGGGACGGAGCTGACGACGGTCGCCATGCGGCGGCTGGATCCGACCGTGCAGGGCTCGGTGCTGTCCGTACTGGAACGGCACGGGATCCGGGTGCTGCCGAACACCGCGGGCTGCTTCACCGCGGGGGAGGCGGTGCTCACCGCCCGGCTCGCCCGGGAGGCACTCGGCACGGACTGGATCAAGCTGGAGGTCGTCGCCGACGAGCGCACCCTGCTGCCCGACCCGGTGGAGCTGCTGGATGCCGCCGAGACCCTGGTGGACGACGGCTTCACGGTGCTTCCGTTCACGAACGACGATCCGGTGCTGGCCCGCAGGCTGGAGGAGGTGGGCTGCGCCGCGATCATGCCACTGGGCTCGCCGATCGGCTCCGGGCTGGGCATCCGCAATCCGCACAACTTCCAGCTGATGACCGAGCGGGCCGGGGTCCCGGTGATCCTGGACGCCGGCGCCGGCACCGCCTCGGATGCCGCCCTGGCCATGGAGCTGGGCTGCGCGGCGGTGATGCTGGCGACCGCGGTGACCCGGGCGCAGGAGCCGGAGCTGATGGCCCACGCGATGCGGCACGCGGTCGAGGCGGGCCGCCTGGCGGCCCGTGCGGGCCGGATTCCACGACGTCACTTCGCCCTGGCGTCCTCACCTACGGAGGGGATGGCAGACCTGGACCCTGAGCGGCCGGCGTTTTAGGGGGCTTCCCACGTTGTCGGCCCCTCCGCTGCGCTTTGCTTTCTCCCCACGTTGTCGGCTGGCCCGCCGTGGTGGTGTCTCGCCGTTGCGCTTTGGTTTTGCTTCCCGCGTTGTCGGCTTTCCCGCCGTGGTTGTTCTCGCCGTTGCGCCTGCGGCGGGCGTG
>NZ_SDIG01000178.1:0-12208 GCF_004122755.1 Streptomyces sp. TM32 | reverse complement strand
GCCTCCGGGGCAGGGGTGTGGGACTGCTTCGCTTTACGTCCCACACCCCTGCCCCTCCGGCCCGTCCCCTCCCGTTGGGGGGTGGGAAGAGGCCGGTGGGGGTGGACGTGGCTGGTCGAGCGCGCCTTACGGGTCGTACGGAAACGGCTAACGGTGGCCCGCCCCCACTCACCGTGACGTACTCCTCTCACGGGAGGGGACGGGCCGGAGGGGCCTGTTGTGTGGACGTAAAGCGAAGCAGTCCACACAACAGGCCCCGGAGGTCCGTCACCGCACCCGACACCCACCCGGCCCGCCGCAGGCGCAACGGCGACCAGCCATTACGGCGGGCCAGCCGACAACGTGCGGCGGCGCCGCAAAGCGCAACGGCGAGACACCACCACGGCGGGCCAGCCGACAACGTGGGGCGCAAAAAACCACTTGCAGGGGGCAGATAGACTGCCCCCATGGCAGTTCTCCCTTGGGTTCATTAGACGGCGCAGCTCGCTCTCGGACCGTCCGTCCAATCCGCCGTCTTTTCCGACCCTGGAGCTTTTCCCGTGATCACCGCCTCCGGCCTTGAGCTGCGCGCCGGCGCCCGCGTTCTCATCGAGTCCGCCTCCTTCCGTATCGCCAAGGGCGACCGCATCGGCCTGGTCGGCCGTAACGGCGCCGGCAAGACCACCCTCACCAAGGTGCTGGCCGGGGAGGGCATCCCCGCCGCCGGCTCGGTCACCCGCGGTGGCCAGGTCGGCTATCTGCCGCAGGACCCGCGCACCGGCGACCTCGACGTGCTGGCCCGCGACCGCATCCTGTCCGCCCGCGATCTGGACAGCGTGCTGCGCAAGATGCGCGAGAACGAGGACCGGATGGCGAACGGCAAGGGCGCCACCCGCGAGAAGGCCATGCGGAAGTACGAGCGCCTGGAGACGGAGTTCCTGACCAAGGGCGGGTACGCCGCCGAGGCGGAGGCCGCGACCATCGCCGCCAGCCTGGGCCTGCCCGACCGTATCCTCGGCCAGCCGCTCCATACGCTCTCCGGTGGTCAGCGTCGCCGCGTCGAGCTGGCCCGGATCCTGTTCTCGGACTCCGACACCCTGCTCCTCGACGAGCCGACCAACCACCTCGACGCCGACTCCATCGTCTGGCTGCGCGACTACCTCAAGACCTACCGCGGCGGCTTCATCGTGATCTCCCACGATGTCGACCTGGTCGAGACCGTCGTCAACAAGGTCTTCTATCTGGACGCCAACCGCTCCCAGATCGACGTCTACAACATGGGCTGGAAGCTCTACCAGCAGCAGCGCGAGGCCGACGAGAAGCGCCGCAAGCGCGAGCGCGCGAACGCCGAGAAGAAGGCCGCGGCGCTCAACTCCCAGGCCGACAAGATGCGGGCCAAGGCCACCAAGACCGTCGCCGCGCAGAACATGGCCAAGCGCGCCGAGAAGCTGCTCTCGGGGCTGGAGGAGGTGCGGCAGTCCGACAAGGTCGCCAAGCTGCGCTTCCCGGACCCGGCGCCCTGTGGCAAGACCCCGCTCACCGCCGAGGGCCTGTCGAAGTCCTACGGTTCGCTGGAGATCTTCACCGATGTCGATCTGGCCATCGACAAGGGCTCCCGGGTCGTCATCCTGGGCCTGAACGGTGCCGGCAAGACGACCCTGCTGCGGCTGCTGGCTGGCGTCGAGCAGCCGGACACCGGCGAGGTCCGCCCCGGCCACGGCCTGAAGCTCGGCTACTACGCCCAGGAGCACGAGACCCTGGACCCGGACCGCACGGTGCTGGAGAACATGCGGTCGGCCGCCCCGGACATGGACCTGGTCGCCATCCGCAAGACGCTGGGCTCCTTCCTCTTCTCCGGCGACGACGTCGACAAGCCCGCCGGGGTGCTCTCCGGCGGTGAGAAGACCCGGCTCGCCCTGGCGACCCTGGTCGTCTCCTCCGCCAACGTCCTGCTGCTCGACGAGCCCACCAACAACCTCGACCCGGCCAGCCGCGAGGAGATCCTCGGCGCGCTGCACACCTTCACGGGCGCGGTGGTCCTGGTGACGCACGACGAGGGAGCCGTGGACGCACTGGCGCCGGAGCGGATCATTCTGCTGCCCGACGGTGTCGAGGACCTGTGGGGCCAGGACTACGCGGATCTCGTCGCGCTGGCCTGACCGCGGCGAATGGATCATGCCGTATGGATCATTCGGCCGACGTGTGATCCATCATCTGAGTGAGAACGGCTCGTACACCGGCGAGCCTGCAACGGATGGCCGGGCCCTTGCGGCCCGGCCGTCACCTTTTTGGCCCCATGCCGCCTGACCTGGCATTTCTCGGGGAAATCCGGGCCCGGAGGGCCTTCTGGGCAGCCGGAATCGGCACTTCCGGGCCGGATGACGGAGCGTCCGAAGGCAAAGGATGTCGTAGAGACCTTGCGGAATGGGTGGCCAGGAAGCCGGGGAGGGGTGATCATGAGAGTCCAGAGCGCACTTCCCACGAGGAGGCACGGGTGGCCGAGACTCTGAAGAAGGGCAGCCGGGTAACCGGCGCCGCGCGCGAGAAGCTCGCGGCAGACCTGAAGAAGAAGTACGACTCCGGTGCGAGCATCCGGGCGCTGGCCGAGGAAACCGGCCGGTCCTACGGATTCGTGCATCGGATGCTCAGCGAATCCGGTGTGGTCCTGCGCGGTCGTGGCGGAGCCACGAGGGGCAAGAAGGCCGCTTCGGCCTGACGGCCACGCCTTTGAGTGCAACGGTGTCCCCCCGGCCGACGAAGCCGTCGGCCGGGAGGTTACCGTTCAGTCACTTACGCACGCAGGTGCGGCTGGCTGACTCGGAGGCGCTGATGACTCTGCTCGACAAGGACGGTGTGCGACTCACCGTGGACGATGCCGTCGCCACGGTGACCCTCGCCCACGCGGCCAAGCGCAATGCGCAGTCCCCGGCCATGTGGCGGGCGCTCGCCGAAGCGGGCTCGCTGCTGCCGGGCAGCGTTCGGATCGTGGTGCTGCGCGGTGAGGGCACGTCCTTCTCCGCGGGCCTGGACCGTCAGGCGTTCACGCCCGAAGGCTTCGACGGCGAGCCGTCGTTCATCGATCTTGCCCGTGCCACGGACAGTGCACTGGACGCCACCATCGCCGAGTACCAGGAAGCGTTCACCTGGTGGCGGCGCAATGACCTGGTGTCCATCGCCGCCGTGCAGGGACACGCCATCGGCGCGGGCTTCCAGCTCGCGCTCGCCTGTGATCTGCGGGTGGTCGCGCCGGACGTCCAGTTCGCCATGCGTGAGACCAGCCTGGGACTCGTACCGGACCTGACAGGTACCCACCCCCTGGTCGGGCTGGTGGGCTACGCCCGTGCGCTGGAGATCTGCGCCACCGGGCGCTTCGTGCACGCCGAGGAGGCCGAGCGGATCGGCCTCGCCAATCTTGTGGTGCCCGCGGACGAACTCGACGGCGCGGTGGCCGACCTGGCCGCCGCGCTCATTGCCGCGCCGCGGGACGCCGTGATCGAGACCAAGGCCCTGCTGGCCGGTGCCGCGGGCCGTACGTACGAGGAGCAGCGCACCGCCGAGCGGGCCGCGCAGGCGCGCCGACTGCGCGACCTGGCGGGCGTGGGGGAGTAGCGCCCCGTTCCGGACCGCGGGAGGCGGCCGGCCGGGCTGTCCGGTCGGCCGCCTCAGCCCTGCTCCACCGCCGTGACCAGCACGGCGACCGTCGACACCGCGGGCGGCGCGGCCGTCACCGCCTGTCGTACGGCGGCGGAGACGTCCAGCGCCCGGTGGCCGGGGGCGGTCGCCAGCTGGATCAGGGCATGCCCCTCGGTGAGCCGTACCGGACGGGACGAACCGAGCGCCGGTGCCAGGCGGGCCACACCCCCGACGCCCAGGGCCACGGCGGCGATCCCGGCCGCTCCGTCCTGCGTCGCGCCGCTCCGTTCGTCCGTCACCGGCGCGGTGGGCGGGCCGCCCGACGGGGCGGGGGCCGGCGCCTGCGGTGCCCCGGCCTCGTCCGTGTCCAGCAGGCCGCTGATCTGTAGATCCACCACGGCCACCACCAGCCCCAGCTCCCGGACCGAGGCTTCCAGCAGGGCCGCCCGCACCTGGTCGGCGACCGTGAGCAGCGGCCGGTCGCCGGCCGCGGCGAAATCCGCCTCGATCCGCAGCGGGCCCGGCGGCAGCGCGCTCGGGGGCGCAGGTACCGCGGGCTCCGGCGCGCGGTCGGGGTCGGCGACCGACAGCCGCAACGAGCCCAGGCGCACCCCGGGCGGCGTCCCGGCGGCCCTTCGCAGAACCCCGGCGGCGGCCTGCTCGGTGATCCACGATCCGTCCGCCGGCCCGCCGAGCGGCAGCAGCCGGCCGATCCCGAGTTGCGTCCGCACAGCCTGTGCCCACTGGTTCGCGGTCACCGCGTCACCCCTTTCCCGGCAGGTCCCGCCCCCTCTTCCGGGCACGTCCCGGACCACGCCCCCAGCCTGCCGCAATGCGGGCTCCACAGCAGCGTGCTGGCCCGCACGGCGCCGTAGGGAGCACTCCGCTGCCGCAGCCCCCGAAGCGAACCGGACAAACTGGATCTACTGTGGGCAACGGAGCGGGCGGACCGCTTCTCCCCGCGGAAAGGGAGTACGGCGATGAGCGAGAGCCAGCAGGC
The DNA here is from genome assembly GCF_004122755.1 of Streptomyces sp. TM32. Lineage (NCBI taxonomy): Bacteria > Bacillati > Actinomycetota > Actinomycetes > Kitasatosporales > Streptomycetaceae > Streptomyces > Streptomyces sp. TM32. The sequence goes on along the minus strand of NZ_SDIG01000178.1, from coordinate 7,596 downwards.
CGAGGTACCCAGGACCCCCACCAAGAGGGGTGGCGGCGATCCCGCCACCCGCGGGCGGACCACCATCGCCGACGGGGTCGTGGAGAAGATCGCCGGTCTTGCGGCCCGGGACGTCCTCGGTGTGCACGCCATGGGCAGCGGCCTGGCCCGTACGCTCGGCGCCGTCCGTGACCGGGTGCCCGGCGGCGGGCGGTCCGCGACCGCCACCCGCGGGGTCAAGGCCGAGGTCGGCGAGGTGCAGACCGCGCTGGACCTGGAGATCGTGGTCGACTACGGCGTTGCCATCGCCGATGTCGCGCGGTCGGTGCGGGAGAACGTCATCTCCGCCGTGGAGCGGATGACGGGCCTGGAGGTCGTCGAGGTCAATATCGCGGTCAGCGATGTCAAGCTCCCCGACGAGGCGGACGAAGAAGAGGAAGCCGAGACGCGGCTCCACTAGCCGGAGCCGTCCGGAGCGGTAGCGAAGGAGCGCACGATGAGCATGGCCGTGGCCGGCCTCTTGGCCGGTATGGCGCTGGGCTTCGCCGGATTCTTCGGTGGTTTCGGCGCCTTTGTCCTGGTGGCGGCGCTGGGCGCCATCGGGTTCGTGGTCGGCAGATTCCTCGACGGGGATCTGGAAGCCGGCGAATTCTTCCGTCCGCGCCGCGGTGACCGCGACGAGCGGCGGCGGTGAGGCCGGGTGGCGACGGTGTCCCCGCCCGCCGCCGTACCGGCGGCTGAGCGGGGCGCGACCAGAATCGCGGACCGGGTGGTGGCGAAGATCGCTGCGCAGGCGGCCCGGGAGGCGTTGCGCCGGGAGTCCCCGCGCGCCCGCACGGACGCCCATGCGACGGTGACCGTGCACCGGCACGAGGAGCGCCGGAACTTCGGCGAGGCACGGGTACGGATCGCCGTGGAGCTGGGCTACCCCTCCGACCTCGGGGCGCAGAGCCGCGTGGTGCGCCGTCATGTCACCGAGCGGGTGCGGGAGTTGGCGAACATGGCGGTGCCCGAGGTCGCGGTGGAGGTCGAGCGGCTGCACTCACCGCAGCTGGACCGCACCGACCGCGGGAGGGTGCGATGAGCGACGACGAGGCGCGGCCGGCGGACACCCGGCGGCTGCCCACGCCGACACCGGACACCGGGGACGAGGCGCCGCGGTCCGGACCGGACGACGCCCCCGCGGGCAGCGACGAGGACGACCGCACCGGGCGCTTCTGGTCGGCCCGCCGGGTGCCGGCCGCCGTGGTCGCGGCGCTGCTGCTGGCCGCCGCCGGGCTGCTGCTCTACGACGTGGCCGCGGTACGCGCGAACCGCCCCGCGATGGCCTGGCGCCGGCGCCTCGCCCATGACCTGGCCACCCGTCCGCTCGACAACCCCTGGGTGCTGGGCGCCGCCGCGCTCGCCGTGGTCCTCGGCATCTGGCTGATCGTGCTGGCCCTCACCCCCGGGCTGCGCCAGGTGCTGCCGATGCGGCGGTCGGCGCCGGGCATCCGGGCCGGGCTGGACCGGTCGGCCGCCGCGCTGGTGCTGCGCGACCGGGCCATGGAGGTCGCCGGCGTGCAGTCCGTACGGATGAAGGTCGGCCGCCGCAAGGCCAGGGCGCACGCCGTCTCGCACTTCCGCGAGCTGGACGAGGTCCGCGCCGACCTCGACGTCTCGCTCGGCGAGGGGCTGCGGCAGCTGGGGCTGGCACACGGGCTGAAGCTGACGGTGCACGTCCGGCGCCCGAAGAAGGGGTGAGCGCGCGATGCTCAGGATGCGCAGAACGACCAACCGGGTGCTGCTCGGCCTGGCCGGTGTGGTGCTCTTCGGCACCGGCGCCGCGGTGCTGTTCGGCGGTCTCGACCTGCCCGCGAAGTGGCATCTCGGCCTGCCCGCCGGCTGGCCGTGGTCCCGGCCCGGCGACGTGCTGCTCCCCGCGCACGCCCGCACCCGCTGGACCCACGAGGGCTGGTGGTGGCCGGTCGTCATCGCGGCCCTGGCCGTCTTCGTGCTGCTGATGCTGTGGTGGCTGCTGTCCCAGCTGCGGCGGCACCGGCTGCAGGAGATCCTCGTCGACAGCGGCGACGGCGAGGGCGCCGTGCTGCGCGGCCGGGCGCTGGCGGCCGCCGTCGCCGCCGAGACGGAGTCGCTGGACGGCGTCGACGGGGCCGGTGTGCTGCTGGCCGGCAGACGGACCGCACCGCAGGTCAGAGCGCTGCTGGCGCTGGCCCCGCACGCCGACCCGGGCACCGTCCTGCAGCGGCTGTCCCACGAGGCGGTGGCGCACGCCCGCGACTCGGCCGGGCTCGACGAGCTGCCGGCCGAGGTCCGGCTGCGGGCGGTCAAGCACCGGCCCGAGCGGGTCAGTTAGGCCCCTCGGGTGGACAGGGGGGCACGTGGTGCGGCGCCTTTCCCCCGTCAGAAGCCGTGCCGGGCGCCGCCGTCCACCGGCACCATCACCCCGGTGAGGTACGAAGCGGCCGGCGACAGCAGGAACGCCGCGGTCCGGCCGAACTCCTCCGGCGTGCCGTAACGGCCCAGCGGGATGGACGCACAGTTGCGGGCGTGGCTGCCCTCCGGGTCGCCGGAGAGCGCATCGAGCTGGGTCATCCGGTCGGTGGCGATCCGGCCGGGCAGCACCCCCAGGACGCGGATGCCGCGCGGCCCCAGCTCGTTGGCGAGCGACTTGGCGAAGCCGGCCAGCCCGGGGCGGAGCCCGTTGGAGATGGTCAGGCCGCCGATCGGCTCGTACACCGAACCGGACAGCACAAAGCCGATCACCCCGCCCGCCGGCAGCTCGGCGGCGGCCGCACGGGCCAGCCGTACCGCGCCGAGGAAGACCGATTCGAAGGCCGACTGCCACTGTTCGTCGGTGTTGTCGGCGGCGGTTCCGGGCGCCGGGCCGCCCACGCTGATCAGCACGCCGTCCAGCCGGCCGAAGCGCGCACGGGCCGCCGCCAGCAGGCGGTCGGGGGCATCGGCGGCGGAGTTGTCGGCCGCCACGCCCAGGGCACGGTCGCCGAGCGAGGCGGCGGCCGCGGCCGCGCTCTCCTCGGTGCGGCCGGTGAGCACCACATGGGCGCCGTCGGCGACCAGTTCACGGGCGGTGGCGAAGCCGAGGCCGCGGGTCGCCCCGGTGAGCAGGTACGTCCGGTCAGAGAGTCCGAGATCCATGGTCCTAGTCTGCCGTTGCTCCGTCGAGGAGGCCGAAGGCGGTGCCCACCAGACCGATGTGGCTGAAGGCCTGCGGATAGTTGCCCAGCTGGCGACCCGCGGCCGGGTCGTACTCCTCGGAGAGCAGGCCCACGTCGTTGCGCAGGTCCAGCAGCCGCTCGAACATCTCCCGGGCCTCGTCCCGCCGGCCGCTGAGCTGCAGTGCGTCGGCGAGCCAGAACGAGCAGACCAGGAAGGTGCCCTCGCCGCCCGGCAGCCCGTCGACCGAGCCGCCCTCCGTGCTGTAGCGGCGCACCAGACCGTCGTGCGTCAGCTCCCGGCGCACCGTGTCGATGGTGTTCAGCACCCGTGGGTCGTCACCGGGCAGAAAGCCGACCCGGGGGATCAGCAGGGTCGCGGCGTCCAGTTCCTTCGAGCCGTAGAACTGGGTGAAGGTGCCGCGCTCGGCGTCGTAGCCGTGCTCGCACACCTCACGGTGGACCTCCTCGCGCATCGCCCGCCAGCGGTCGGCGTCCCCGCTGAACTTCGGATTCGCCTCGATCGCCCGTACCGCCCGGTCGGCTGCGACCCAGGCCATGACCTTGGAGTGCACGAAGTGCCGCTGCGGCCCGCGGATCTCCCACAGGCCCTCGTCGGGGTCGCGCCAGGTGGACTCCAGGTAGTCGACCAGGGCGCGCTGGATGCTCCAGGCGTGCGGCTCCGACGGCAGCCCGGCCCTGCGCGCGACGTGGAAGGAGTCCAGCACCTCGCCGTAGACGTCGAGCTGACGCTGTTCGACCGCGGCGTTGCCGATGCGGACCGGCGCGGAGTCGCAGTAGCCGGTCAGCCACGGCAGCTCGGCCTCCGGCAGCCGCCGCTCACCCGCCAGCCCGTACATGATCTGCAGATCGTCGGGGGCACCGGCCACCGCGCGCAGCAGCCAGTCCCGCCAGGCGCCGGCCTCCTCCAGATAGCCGGCGGACAGCAGGGAGTTCAGGGTGAGACTGGCGTCGCGCAGCCAGCAGTAGCGGTAGTCCCAGTTGCGCACCCCGCCCAGTTCCTCGGGCAGTGAGGTGGTGGGGGCCGCCACGATGCCGCCGGTCGGCGCGTAGGTGAGCGCCTTGAGGGTGATCAGCGAGCGCATCACGGCCTCGCGGTACGGCCCGTCGTAGCGGCAGCGCGCGGACCAGGCGTGCCAGTCGTCCAGGGCGTCCTGGAGCGCCGTGTACGGCTCGATCTGGGTCGGCCGCGGCTCGTGCGAGGGGTGCCAGGTCAGCACGAACGCGGCCCGCTCGCCCTCGGCGACGGTGAGGTCCGAGCGGGTGCTGAAGTCCTTGCCGTAGGTGGTGCTCCGCGGCGGGGTGCGCAGCCATACGGAGTCCGGTCCCGCGACCGCGAAGCGGCAGCCCTCCGTGGCCCGCACCCAGGGCACCACCCGCCCGTAGTCGAAGCGCAGCCGCAGCTCGCTGCGCATCTCGACGCTGCCGCGCAGGCCCTCCACGATCCGTACGACATCGGGCGCGCGGTCGCGCTGCGGCATGAAGTCGATGACCCGGACGCTGCCGGTGGGGGTCTCCCACACCGTGTCGAGGATCAGCGAATCGCCGCGGTAGGAGCGCTGTGCGCGGGCGTCCGCGGACCGGGGAGCCACCTGCCAGTGGCCGTTCTCCTTGCCGCCGAGGAGCGCCGCGAAGCAGGCGCCGGAGTCGAAGCGGGGCAGGCACAGCCAGTCGATGGAGCCGTCGCGGCCGACGAGTGCGGCGGTCTGCAGATCACCGATGAGCGCGTAGTCCTCGATATGTGGATGCACGCCTCGCACCTTCCCGCCCGGCGCCCGCGCTACGCGGTGGGGCGGCTGTCCGGGCTACCCGCGGCGGGCCGGGGCCGTGGCCGCTTCCTCGCCGTCCTGCGGGTCCGGGGCGTCGTGCGGGTCCTCGCCGTCCTGCGGGTCTTCGGGGTCCGGCGGGTCCTCGCCGTTCCCGGTCCCGTGCGGCTCCGCGGCCTCCTTGGCGGCGGCCTCCGCGCGGTCGCGGCGCTCACGGCGTACGAGGACGGTCCAGCCGACCGGCACCGCCGCCGCGAACAGCCACCACTGGATCGCATAGGCCATGTGCGGGCCGATGGAGTCGTGGTCCGGCTCGGGGACCAGCTCCGGTGTGCCGCCGGCCGGCTTGGGCCCGGTCTGCTCGATATAGCCGCCGAGCGTCGGCCGGCCGACCCGCTTCGCCTGCTCCTTGCTGTTGATCAGCATGATCTGGCGCGGGGGCAGGCCCTTGGTGTCCTTGATCCCGCTGAACGCGGTGGTCTCGTCGGCCATCATCCGGCCGGTCACGGTGACCTTGCCCTTGGGGGCCGGCGGGACGTCCGGGAACCTGGTGAGGTCGTTGCCCGCCGAGATCCAGCCGCGGTTGACCAGCACGGCCTGGCCGTTGCCCAGCACCAGCGGGCTCACTACGTAGTAGCCGATGCTCTGCTCGTCGGCGGCGGTGCGCTGGCGGACCACGACCTCGTGCGCGGTGTCGAAGGTGCCGGTGGCGGTGACCGGGCGCCACATGTCGTGGCGGGGGAGGGTCCGGCCGGGGGCGGTCAGCTCGGTGACCGGGACCGGCCTGGCCGCCAGACTGCGCGCGATGAGCTGGTTCTGCGCCACCTTGTGCTGATGGCGGTGGAGCTGCCAGAAGCCCAGCTTGATCATGACGGGGATCAGCAGCAGCGCCACGAGGGTGACGATCACCCACTGCCGGGACAACAGGAAGCGGTACACGGCTTCGACGGTACCTGGGGCGCCCCGGCCTCCGGGCGGCGGGGCCGCCGGGGCCGCCGGGTCCTCCGGGGCCTCCGGGCGGCGGGTCCGGCCCGGTCCTCCGGGTGGCGGGTCCTGCCGGGTGGTCCGAGTGGCGGGTCCTGCCGGTGTTTCGCGCTCCGGTCCGGCAGGTCCTGCCGGGTTCTCGCGCGCCGGTCCGGCGGACCCGCCGGATCAGACCCGGTCGACGATGCCCACCCTCCCGTCCGAGCGGGCGCAGTGGGCACCGCAGTACCACTTCTGGTCGGCCTCGACGCCCTGGCCGATGATCTGGCACCGGCAGTGCTCACAGATCGGCGCCATGCGGTGGATGGCGCAGGCGAAGCAGTCGAAGACGTGCACCGCGCCCTGCGCGTGCACCTCGAACGTCATGCCGTATTCGTTTCCGCAGACCTCACAACGTGCCATGCGCCACAGGGTGCGGGCGCCGCCCGCGCGGGGCGAGGTGCCGACGGGTGTGTTGACCGGGCTTCACCCGGACGCACGCGCCGGGACCACGTCCTGCAGCAGCTGCATGAAGGCCGCCTCGTCGATCACGACCGTGCCGTACGAGGCGGCCTTGGCGGTCTTGGACGTACGGGCGTCGGGATCGTTGGTCACCAGCAGGCTGGTCAGCCGGGACAGGCTCGTGGCGACATGCAGCCCGGCCTCGATCGCCCGGTCCTCCAGCAGCTCGCGGTCCACGGAGGTGTCGCCGGAGAAGGCGACCCGCATCCCCTGGACGAGCCGGCCGCCCGCCTCATAGCGGCCCGGGTTGGGGTAGGGGCACGCCGGGCGCTTACGGGACGGCCGCCAGGAGGTGGGGCGGTAGGGCGAGGCGGTGGTGTGCTGCCGGGGTGCGGGGGAGTCCGACCACTCCGTCAGCGGCTGGCAGGTCAGCAGCGGCAGCCGCAGATTCTCCTGCGCGGCCCGCCGCAGACTGGGCCGGAACGCCTCGGCCAGCACCCGGGCGTCGTCCAGCGCATGGTGGGCGCGCTGCTGCACCACGCCGTAATGGGCGGCGAGCGTCTCCAGCTTGTGATTGGGCAGCGGCAGCTGCAATTCCTTGGACAGGGCGATGGTGCACAGCCGCTGGCGCACCGGCGCGGCCACCGCGGCGCGGGCATACTCCCGGGCGATCATCGACCAGTCGAACATGGCGTTGTGGGCGACCAGGACCCGGTCCTCCAGCCGCTTGGAGAGTTCCGGGACGATCTCCGGGAAGAGCGGGGCATCGGCGAGCACGGCGCTGGTGAGACCGTGGATCCAGACCGGTCCCGGGTCCCGCTGCGGGTTGACGAGGGTGTACCAGTGGTCCTGGACCTCGCCCTGGGCGTCGAGTTGGTACACGGCGGCGGAGATGATCCGGTCGTCACGGGCCAGGCCCGTGGTCTCCACGTCGACCACCGCGTACCCCTGGGGATACGCGGTCGGCCAGGGAGCCGGCGGCGTCTGCGGGCCCGGCTGCTGCCCGATCTTCGGCGCGATCGGGTCGGCTGCTGCCATGCGGTCTTCGAGCATGGTCCCTGAGGATACGGGCCGCCACTGACAGCCACCGAACCGCCGTCGCTTGCAACGGCCGTGGTGCGTCGCCGACAACGCCCGTCGGGGGCGCTCGCAACGCCCCGTCATGCGTCCGGGCCTCTGCAATTCCCGGGCGGGTGCGGGAGTTGACGGGGGGACGAGGAGGGGTGGGG
>NZ_SDIG01000177.1:0-12219 GCF_004122755.1 Streptomyces sp. TM32 | reverse complement strand
ATGAGCCCGTTAGAATCGAAAGTCCAACCCTGCTCCACACCGCCGGAAGGCCGCCCAGACCGGGGCACGCACCCCGGAGGCCGCCGGGATCATCACCGACGCACGGCAGCGGATCGACGATCTCGACGGCCGGATCATCGGCCTCGTCCAAGAACGGATGGCCGTCTCGGCCGTCATCCAGCGCGAGCGCCTCAGCTCGGGAGGGGTGGGGGCACCTCCCAGCGGTAGCTGGGGGAGGGTGAACCTCTCTCGCGAGATGGAGATCCTCGCCCACTACCGCGACCAGCTCGGCAAGCCCGGGACCGCGCTGGCGATGACCCTGCTGGAGCTGTCCCGGGGCCAGATCTGAGGCGTCCGGGGCCCGCGGCATGGCTGGTTCCCGACGGTGTCCGGCCGGCGTCCGGTAGCGGCGGAGCGCGTGGCAGAGCGGGCGCGCGCCCGGCGCAATTGCCGGACCTGCGTTCGGTTGCCGACTCACCCGTACGGCGCGTGACCGGCCGCCGCGAGGCTTCGTTGTTCCCGGTGCCACGCCAGCCAGGCGCGGCCTGCAGGACTACGCGTAGACGCCGCCCCACGGGCGGGACCCCGGAGCGATGAGACGCCGACCGCCAGCGCGGTCCGCGTCGTGGGACCTCGCTCCGTGCAGTGACCGGTCAGCAGGGGACAGCAGCCCGGTCACATCCGATGGGGTGGTCGGCCCTGGGGACGCCCGGGGCCGACCGCATCCGGTCGAAACGGTTGCGCCAGGTGAGGCGCATCCAGGACGATGCTTGACGCACCACACTCCGCTTCCGGCAGGGACCTCTGCCACGCCATGGATCCGGCCACCGCGGGATCCGCAGCATCGCGCACCACCCCAAGAGCCAGCGGCGCTACCCCCCCCAGCGCCGCCATCGGTACCGGCGCTGCCCTGACGCCGGCACCGAAAGCCAAGGGCCCCGTGGCCCGTCCGCACCCCCCTCGCGGACGGCATCCGGGGCCCTTCGCTATGGGGGGCGCGCGCCCGGCGCAGGGCCCCCGGCCGGACGCGGCCTGTGCGTTTCCCTTGAGAAGCCTGTGAGTCAGCTGTGACGGATGTGACGGGCATCACGGCGGCAATTCTGGTTGAGTGAACAACCTTTTTCAGCCATGGCTGGTCATGTACCTGCAATCGCACGGCCATACCGCGCCCCACCGCGACGGCCCGCCACCCACTTGTGCCGGATTTCGGCACGCTGGACCCCGAGAGGTCTTCTCGATGAAGCTTCGCCGTGCCCTGACGGCCGCCGCCGCGACGGCCGTCATAACGCCCGCCGCCCTGATGGCGGCCCCCGCCGCGTTCGCGACGACCGGTCCCGAGACCGCGGCCGGCGCGAGCGCCGAGCCGACGCCGGGCACCCCCGCTACGGAGCAGTCCGGCGACACCACCACCCAGCCGGCGACGCCGGACGCCGGTGACGAGAGCGCGCCGGGCGACACCACCGGGGGCGACGACGCCACGACCGGTGCGGAGACCAGGGGCGGCACCGCGCCGTCCGCCCCGGCCACCCCCGGCAGCGGCACCAAGACCGGCACCCCCGCCAAGCCGTCCGCCTCCGCCTCCGCCGAGCCCACCGAGCCGGGCGACGACGGGGACGAGTCCGACTGCACGGTCGACGACGCCGCGATCAAGGTGACCGTCGCCCATCTGCCCTCCAAGCTCGTCGCCGGCGGCGGCTGGCAGGGCTTCAGCGTGCACCTGGCCAACACCACGGACCACACGCTCGACGAGGTCTACCCGGTCATCTACGCGGTGCCGACCGAGCACATGGACCGCCCCACGTCCCAGCTCGACCTGGAGTACCAGAACCCGGACACCGGCAAGTGGACCTCGTTCGACGAGTGGACCGACGGCGAGTACTTCGGCTGGTTCCAGCTCGACGGGCACCAGACCGCCGAGCTCAAGATGCGCATCCGCGCCGACAAGGGCGCCACGGCCGGTGACGGTTTCGCGCTGGTCGCGGGCGACTACCAGAACAAGGACGGGTCCTGCGGCTGGTCGAAGGAGCAGTGGTACGACTTCACGATCCTGACCGCCGGCAGCCACCCCGGCACGATCCCGCCGGCCAAGCCCGGCAAGCCCGGTAACAAGCCCGGCCCGCAGGGCGGCGGGAAGCCGGTCGGCACCGCCAAGCCGAAGGCCGGTATGGAGAAGCTGCCGGTGACCGGGAACCTCGCCGAGACCGGTGCGTCCTCCGCGCTGCCCACCCTCGCCCTCGTGGGCGGTGTCGCCATGGTCGTCGGCGCGGGCGCGGTCTTCGCCGTCCGCCGCCGTAGGACGGACGGTGGCGCCGCCGCGTAACGGACGCAGGGCGGTGGGGGCCGCATCCGGAGCGGGTGCGGCCCCCTTGTCACCATCGGGTGCGCGGTCCGGGTGCCCCGAGGGCGCCTACTGACCGGCGGACTCGGACTTCTTCGGCGGTACCGGCGGGACGGCCAGGAGCGGCAGGTGCAACGCGCCGAACGCCTTCGCGGGGACGGCCGGGCGGACCGGCTCGACCGGCGTCAGCCGCTGGTATCCGCGGCCCTGGGCGGGGCGCGGGTCCGGCTCGCCCTTGTTGGGCCACAGCGACATCGCCCGCTCGGCCTGCGCGGTGATGGTCAGCGACGGGTTGACGCCCAGGTTGGCGGAGACCGCGGCGCCGTCGACGACCGAGATGCCCGGGTGGCCGTAGAGGCGGTGGTACGGGTCGATGACGCCCTGCTCGGCGTCCGCACCGATCGGGCAGCCGCCCAGGAAGTGCGCGGTCAGCGGGGTGCCCATCAGTTCGCCGACATTGCTGCCCGCGAAGCCGTTGATCTCCTCGGCGAGCAGGGTGGCCGCCTCGGTGGCCTCGGGGATCTGCCCGGGGTTGGGCGCGCCGTGGCCCTGCCGCGCGGTGAGCAGGCCCTTGCCGAGTCCCTTCGGTTTCCGGTACGTCGTCAGCGAGTTGTCGAGGGACTGCATGACCAGACCGATGATGGTCCGCTCCGACCAGCGGCGGTTGGACAGCGACCGCACGGCCAGCAGCGGGTGGCGGGCCACGTTCGCCAGCCAGCCCGCGACCCGCCCGGTGGGGCGGTAGGGCACCTGGAGGACGGTCAGCCCGCCCATCGCGTTGGAGCCCCTGCCGTAGCGGACCGGCTCGATGTGGGTGTTCTCGTCGGGGTGGATGGACGAGGTGATCGCCACGCCCCGGGTGAAGTCGGCGTTCGTGCCGTGGCGCTTGCGGTAGCGGCGGTTGTCGGTCTGCGCGCCGACCAGGGCCTCGGAGTTGGTGCGGGTCAGCGCGCCGAGCCGGCCGGAGACGTACGGCAGCAGGCCGCTGTCCTTCATCCGGTGCAGCAGGGTCTGCGTGCCGTAGGTGCCGGCCGCGAGGACGACGCGGCGGGCGGTGAACGTACGGCCCGCGCCCTTCTTCTTGTTGTCCGTCGGGAGGGTGCCGACGGCGAAGCCGCCGCGGGAGTCCTCGGTCAGCGAGACGACCGAGGTCATCGGGTGGATGACCGCACCGGCCCGTTCGGCGAGGTGGAGGTAGTTCTCGTTGAGGGTGTTCTTGGCGCCGTGGCGGCAGCCCGTCATGCACTCCCCGCATTCGGTGCACGCGCTGCGGGCCGGGCCGGCGCCGCCGAAGTACGGGTCGGGCACCTCCGCCCCCGGATTCCCCCGCGCGCTGCCGTCCGCGTCCTCGCCGTCCCCGAAGAACACCCCGACCGGCGCCATGTGGAAGGAGTCGCCGACGCCCATGGCGTCCGCGGCGGCCTTCAGATGGACGTCGGAGGGCGTCATCGTCGGGTTGAGCCGCACCCCCAGCATCCGCCGTGCCTGGTCGTAGTACGGCGTCAACTCCTCCTGCCAGTCGGTGATGTCCTTCCACTGCGGGTCGTCGAAGAAGGGCTTCGGCGGTACGTAGAGGGTGTTGGCGTAGTTGAGCGAGCCGCCGCCGACGCCGGCGCCCGCCAGCACCATGACGTTGCCCAGCAGATGGATGCGCTGGATGCCGTAGCAGCCGAGCGCCGGGGCCCACAGATAGTTGCGCAGGTCCCAGGAGTTCTTCGGCAGCGTCTCCCGGGTGAAGCGCCGGCCGGCTTCGAGGACGCCGACGCGATAGCCCTTCTCGGTCAGCCGCAGTGCGGAGACCGCGCCGCCGAAGCCGGAGCCGATGACGAGCACGTCGTAGTCGTAGCCGTCCGTCCCGGCGCCGTCCGGGTCCTGGGGGCGGGCAGAGTTGTCCTGGGGCACTGGCTCTCCCTGCTGGTTCTGGCGGAGCGGCGGGGCCGGCTGACCTGCCGCGGGTGGCCTCAGCGCAGGCGGAACGCCTTCATCGCGCGCAGGCTGCGGGTCATCAGCTGTGCGTATTTCTCATCGGTCAGCCCGAAGGACGGAGCGATCGGCATCAACCGCTGCTGGGCGACGGTCTGTGCCTCGGTGTACTTGAGGATGCCCTCGGAGCCGTGCCGGCGGCCGAGGCCCGAGTCCCCCATGCCGCCCATCGGCGACTGCACGCTGCCGTAGCCGGCGGCGTAGGACTCGTTGACGTTGACCGTGCCGGTCCGCAGCCGGGCGGCGACGGCGCGGCCGCGGCGGCCGTCCTTGGTCCAGACGCTGGAATTCAGGCCGTACGGCGTGGCGTTGGCGAGCGCCACCGCCTCGTCCTCGTCGCGGAAGCGGTAGATCGAGACGACGGGGCCGAAGGTCTCCTCGCCACAGACGGCCATCGGGGCCTGCACGCCGTCGAGGATGGTGGGCTCGTAGAAGAGCGGGCCGATGTCGGGGCGGGGGCGCCCGCCGGCGAGCACCTCGGCGCCCTTGGCGACGGCCTCCTCGACGTGGCGGGTGACGGTCTCCAGCTGGCGCTCGCCGACCAGCGAGCCCATGTCGGCGCCGTAGGCGAGGGCGTTGCCCAGCCGCATCGCCTTCGTCCGGGCGGCGAACCGCTGGACGAAGTCGTCGGCGATGGACTCGTGGACGTACAGCCGCTCGATGGAGATGCACAGCTGGCCGGCGGAGGAGAAGCAGCCGCGGACGGCGCCGGCGGCGGCCTTCTCCACATCGGCGTCCTGGAGGACCAACATGGCATTCTTGCCGCCGAGTTCGAGGGAGACGCCGACCAGGCGTGCTGCGGCGCCCTGGGCGACCTCGCGGCCCGTACGGGTCGAGCCGGTGAAGGAGACGTAGTCGGCGTGCTCGACGACGGCGGGGCCGACGACCGGGCCCTCGCCGATCACCACCTGCCAGACGTCCTCCGGCAGCCCGGCCTCGATGAGCTGCTCACGGGCCCACAGCGCGGTCAGCGCGGTCTCCGTGTCGGGCTTCATGACGACGGCGTTGCCCGCGACGAAGGCCGGCAGGGCGTCGCCGACGGACAGCTCGAAGGGGTAGTTCCAGGGGGCTATCTGCCCGATGACGCCCCGGGGCTGGCGGAGTTCGGTGACCTTGGTGAGGGTCGGTACGACGCCGGTGTGCGCCTTCGGCCGGAGGTAGGCGGGGGCCTTGCGGCCGTAGTGGCGGGCGGTGACCGCGACCGACAGCACTTCCTCGTGGGCGTGCAGCCGCGCCTTGCCGGTCTCCAGCTGGATCAGGTCGAGCACCTCGGCCTGGCGGCTGAGCACCAGGTCGTGGAAGCGGAGCAGGACCGCCGCACGCTGCCGGACCGGGACCTTGGCCCAGCGTTCCTGGGCGGCGCGGGCCCGCTCGAAGGCGGTCGCGACGTCCTCGGGGGTGGACTCGGGCAGGTCGGCCAGCTTCTCCCCGGTGAACGGGGTGTGGTTGGCGGTCCGGTTGCTGCCCACTACACCGCGGGTGAGCCGGGCGGCGAACTCGGGGGTGACCACCTCGGCCGCGGTCCGGGCGCCGGCCGGGGCGGGGGCGACCGGGTTGCCGTCGGCGGGTGCCGTGGCGGCCTCGGCCGGTGCCGTGGCGGCCTCGGCAGGCGCGGCGGCGGCCTCCGCGGGCGCGGTGGTTGCGGGAGCGTCGTCGGGGGCCTCGGCGGCGGAGGGGGCTGTTCCGGTGTCCTGCGAGTCCGTCATGTCGGCGAGGGTATGCCTCCCCGGACGCTTTGTGTACCCGGGAGTAATGAGTTTTCACGACGTACGCACCATCGCGCCAGCGCCTGCTGGCCGCAAGGGCGCTGGTCTGGGACGACCGGGAGGCCGGGCTCAGGCCCCCGGCAGCCGGAAGGCGTCGAGCGCGATGTCGAGGTGGCGTCGGGCCTCGCCGCGCGAGCCGAGCGGGGCGGAGATCCACACGTCGATCGTCTTGGCGCCCTGGTCCCAGCAGAGGTCATAGGTGTACCGGGGGCCGCCGTCGTGCGCACCGCCGTCCCAGGCGAACTGCCAGAGCCCGGCCCGCAGTCCGTTGTGGGTGGTCTCGGTGACGCGGCCCTCCCGGTAGCCGGGGTGGTCGGCGGGGCCCCGCGCGTCCGCCGTCCGCAGCGCGCCCAGCGGCCCCTGGGGCAGCTGCTTCTGCAGCTGGACGCCGATCCGGAAGCGGCCGTCCCGGGAGGAGTAGGAGACCCGGTCGTGCGCGGACGCGCGGCGGAAGCCGGCCGGTACGGCGATCACGAAGCCGGCCGGGTCGCGGACGAGCCGGTAGCCGGCCGGGAGCGTGGCGGCGGGTGCCGGCGCGGGCGGTGCGGTGACCGTGACGGTGGGCGTCGCGCCGCCGGTGCCCCGCGCCGGCCCCGGGCCCGAGGTCTGCCGGGAACGGCCGGTGCCGTCGTCGGTCCCGCTCCGGTGCGTCAGCAGCACGGTCAGGCCCGCGCCCGTACCGCCGATCACCACCGCCGCCAGCGCGACCAGCAGGGCGGTGCGGGTGCGGCCGGTGTGCGGGCGGGCGGCCGCGGCCAGCGCCCGGTCGTCGAACGCCGCCAGAACCGGAGCGCCCGGGGCGCGGCCGCCCGCACGGCCGCCGGTGCGCCCGGCGCCGCCCGCGGCAGGGGCCGGACCCGGACCGGCCGGGGCGGCGGGCCCCACCCCCGCGGCCAACGGGCCCTCGCTGGGCGGGTGTTCACCGGGCGGGTGTTCACCGGGCGGGCCGCCCTCGGCCCCGTCGCGCAGGGCGGCATGGGCGTCGGCGCCGGGATCGTGCTCGCGCTCGGGCGCGCGGCCCGACCGGAGATAGCCGCGCAGCAGCTGCTCCGTCTCGGCGACGCCCAGCCGGCGCTGCGGATCGCGCTCCAGCAGGCCGTCGACGACGGCACGTAACGGGCGGGCGGCTTCGGGGAGTTCGATCTCCTCGGACACGACGGCGTGCAGCACGGCGCCCAGCGAGTCGCGGCGGAAGGGGGAGGCGCCGCTGAGCGCGGCACACAGCAGCACCCCCAGCGACCAGAGGTCGGCCTCGGGCCCCGTGCCGCGGCCGGCCATCCGCTCCGGCGCGGTGTACTCCGGCGAGCCGACGAAGCCGCCGGTGTCGGTCAGCGTCGGGACGCCGGAGACCTGCGCGACCCCGAAGTCGGTGAGCACGACCCGGCCGGTGCCCGGCTCCATCAGCACGTTGGCGGGCTTGAGATCGCGGTGCAGCACCCCGCGGGTGTGCGCCGCCCGTAGGGCGCCCAGCAGCGCGACGCCGATCCGGGCCGCCTCGCGGGGCGCGACCGGTCCCCCGCTGTGCAGCCGGTCGGCCAGCGACGGCCCCTCGACCAGCTCCATCACGATCCACGGCCGGCCGTCCTGCTCGACGACGTCGTGCACGACGACCACATTGGGGTGCTTGATCCGGGCGACGGAGCGCGCCTCCCGCATCGCCCGGCCGCGCTGCACCCGCGCCCCGGGCTCGTCCGGACCCTCCCCCACGTGCAGTTCCTTGACGGCGACCCGGCGGCCCAACAGCTCGTCCCGGGCGCGCCAGACGGTCCCCATTCCGCCACGGCCCAGCCGGACCTCCAGCCGGTAGCGGCCGCCGATCAGTCTGCCCTCGCCACCGACGATCCCCATGGCCCCATCTTGCCGCACCACTTCCCGGCCGGCAGGGCGCGCGCACCCGGACCGGCCATGGTCGCGCACACCCTGCCGCGGCCCGGCCCCGCTGTGATCCACTGCCTGCATGGAGGCAGTTGTGGCAAGCGTGGTGGCCGTCATCGGCACCCTGCTGGGTTCGGGCATCACCCATTTCTTCCAGAGCCGGGCGACCGACCGCAGCGAGCGGTTCGCCCGCGCGGAGCGGCTGCGGCAGGAGCGGATCGACGCGTACTGCGCCTACGCGGGCGCGCTGCTGGACTACCGGCGGGTCCTCGTCCACCGCTGGTTCGTGGTGCATGAGGGCGAGCGCTGCGCCGAGGACACCCCGGAGCTGCGCGAGGAGATCTACAAGAACCGCTACGCGGCCCAAGAGGCCATGTTCCGGGCGCAGATGGTCACCGACGACCCGGAGATACTCGACCGCGGCGAGCGGGTGATGTCGGCGGTGACCGAGCTCCACCGGGTCGAGGACCGCGAGGCCCTCACCGCGCTGCGGGCGACCACCCGCCAGGGCATCCGGGACTACATCGCGGCCACCGCCCGCCAGGTGCGCTGATCATGCGGAAGGGGAACCACCCGACACACGGGGTGGAACCTCCACCGGCTCTCCCGCCGTCCTTGACACAGTGAGCCTGTTGTACGGGAACTGCCGGTGCGACAGCTGCGAGAGGCGGAGCGGGGGTCGGTCATGGTGATGCAGGACGGAGGAACGGTGGACGTCCGTCCGGGCCCCGACCCGGGCCGGGCCGCCCCGGAGCACCGCGACGCCTATCTCCTCACCGGTCTGTGCCTGGCCCTGTACGCGGGCGCGCTGCTGGCCTGGACGGTCTGCGGCATCGTCCAAGGCGACGGCAGCGCCTGGGACTTCATCGAGGGGCTGTTCAATCCGGGTTCCGCCGCCGCGCCCTCGCTGCTCGGCCCGTACGAATGGGCCTTCACCGCCGCCTTCCTGGTGATCGCAGGTCTGGCGCTGGCGCGGCGGCGGCTGGCCCGCTCCGCCGCCCTGCTGTCGGGCTTCCTGCTGCTCGCCGCCTCGTTACGGGAGGGCGTGGGCCTGTGCCACGCCGCCTACCGCCATGAGTACAGCAACGACCCGCTGGGCAGCTGGGCGCTGGCCACCCGCGGTCTGGGGCTGGTGGTGGCGCTGGTCGTGCTGTGCGTGATGTTCCCGGCGACCGAGCGGTGGCGCTCCGCCCGCCCGGCCGGGCGGAGCGCGCCGGCCCCGGAAGCCGACTGGCGCCGCTCGTCGCGGATCTGCGGCGTGCTGTTCCTGCTGATGGGTCTGGCCCGGCTGGGCTGGGTGGTGGCCGATCTGACGGCCGCCGACGCGGATGCGCTGCGCTATCTGCGCGATGCGGTAGACGGCTCGGTGCTGGGCACCCTCGACATGTCGGCGTCCGCCGCGTTCACCACCCTGGGGTCGGTGTTCGTCCTGCTGGTCCTGGGCGTACTGGCCTTCCGCGGCCGACGGGAAGTCCGCGGCGCGCTCCTGGTCTTCGCCGCGATGGAGCTGTATCTGACCGTGCGCACGGTGGTCTGGCTGACCGTCACGGACTTCTTCAACCAGTCCGTCGAGACGACCGCGGGCGCGCTGTCCATGGCCACGACGGCGTACGGCCTGGCGGCCATGACCTCCGTGGTCGTCCTGGCCACCGGGCGCGGGTTCGGGCCGTACGGCGGGGTGCGGGCGGAGGGCTTCCGGACACCGGCGGTGGGACGTCACGGCGGGGTGTGACGGCAGGCGTAACGGCAGGGCGCAGGCGCGACGGCTCCGGCATGACGGGCACGGGCCGGGGCCGGGCGGGTGCGGACCAGGGGCCGGGCGCACGGGAGTTGCGGTATCCGGCGGTGCGGTTCACCACCGCGCTCGGGGAGGCGTGACGGGTTGCGGGGACTCGGGATGCGCGCCCGGGGTGAAAGCGCCCCGTCAGCGAAGGGCCGCCGCAAACGCCCTGGTTGTGCGGGGGAGATCCCCCTCCGGACCGCCCCCGCACAGCCAAAGACGGCCGTCGCGTGTGGGGGTCGCGGCGGCCGCCGATGTGAACTGCAACGCGTCCTGGGCTTGTGGCCTCTTCAGTGGTGCAGCATAAGGACCACTCTGCCAACGGGGCCCGCCCCGGGGCATCCTCCACAGGTCGCGGGCTGACCCCCGCCGCTCGGCGGGGGTGAGGGTCCGTCGCAGGGCGGGCCCGTACGGCAGGGGACGGAGTCGCGCAGCGCCGGGCGGTTCCGCGGGCTCGGAACGGGTGCGTAGGAGAAAGGGGCGGCCGGTGATCCGTGTCGCTGTGGTGGACGACGAGCGGCTGGTCAGATCCGGACTGCGGATGATCCTGGGGACCGCCCCGGACATCGAGATGGTCGCGGACTGTAGTGGCGCACAGGCCGTGGAGACCGTGCGGGAGTGCGCGGCTCAGGTCGTGCTGCTCGACATCCGGATGCCGGACGTGGACGGGCTGACCGTGCTGCGCCGGCTGCTCGCCGCCCCCGAGCCGCCCGCGGTGGCGATGCTGACCACCTTCGACGCCCAGGAGTACCTCACCGCGGCGCTGCGCGAGGGCGCGGCCGGGTTCCTGCTCAAGGACTCCGACCCGGAACAACTCGTCCGCGCCGTACGGACGCTGGCGGACGGCGGCAGCGTGCTGGATCCGGGGGTGACGCGCGCGGTGATCGGCGGCTATCTGACCGCCGAGGACCAGAACGCGGCGACCCGGGCGGTGCGCGGGCTGACGCCGCGGGAGTCGGAGGTGCTCGCCCTGCTCGGCGAGGGCCTGGGCAACGCCCAGATAGCCGACCGGATGGGGCTGGCCCCCAGTACGGTCAAGGACCATGTGCGCGCCCTGCTGGGCAAATTGGGCGGCATCAACCGCGTCCAGGCGGCCATCGTCGCCGACCGTGCGGGCCTGGTGACCGGCGCTCCGCGGGGGTCGTGGTGAGCACCGGCGGAGGGCGGGAGCGCCGTCGGGGACCCGCCGGGCGGCTGGCAGCCGCGGGGCGGACGGCGGCACACGGGGCCCCGGCGCGGCTGCTGCGCCGGATCGCGCCGGTGACGGTCCCGGTGCTGCTCGCGATCGCCGACGCGATGCTGGTCAACGGCGTCGGCATGGGCCTGGAGCTGGGTGTCTCGGTCGGTGCCGCGGTGGTGCTGCTGGTGCGCCGGCGCTTCCCTCTGCTGGTCTTCCTCCTCACCCTCCCCGGCCTCTACATCGGCTACATCTGGTTCGCGCCGATGATCGGGCTCTACACCCTGGCCGCCCGCCGGCCCGGCCGGGCACGGCTGGCCAGCTGCGCGGTGCTGCTGATCGCCGCGCACTTCTTCCCGTATCCGATCTCCGACTTCGAGTTCGACGACTACCGCGAGAACACCCTGGTGCTGATCGACGCCACCGTCACCTCGGCCGCACCGATCGCCCTGGGCCTGCTGATGCGCACCCGGCGCGAACTCGCCTCCCGCGTCGAGGATCTGACCCGCAGTCTGCGGCGCGAGGACCGGCTGCTCGCGGACCGGGTCAAGACCACCGAACGCGCCCGGCTCGCCCGGGAGATGCACGACGTGGTGGCCCACCAGGTCAGCCTGATCAGCCTGCAGGCGGGGGCGGTGCAGGTCAGTAC
The DNA here is from genome assembly GCF_004122755.1 of Streptomyces sp. TM32. NCBI lineage: Bacteria > Bacillati > Actinomycetota > Actinomycetes > Kitasatosporales > Streptomycetaceae > Streptomyces > Streptomyces sp. TM32. The sequence goes on along the minus strand of NZ_SDIG01000177.1, from coordinate 651 downwards.
GGAGGACGCGGCGGCGCGCGCCGGGGCCCGGACGATCCGGGAGCTGTCCGTGCGGACGCTGGAGGAGCTGCGGCACATGGTGGGCGTGCTACGGGCGGACGGCGGCGACACCGGAGCGGCGCAGGCCCTCGCGCCGCAGCCCGATCTGGCCGAACTGCCGCGGCTGATCGAAATGAGCGCGCTGGACGTGACGTACGAGGGCGGCGTGGTGGCCGGTGCGAAGGGCGCGAAGACCGTGGAGCGGGCGGCCTTCCGTACGGTCCAGGAGGCGCTCACCAACGTCCGCAAGCACGCACCGGGGGCGCGGGTCCGGATACGCGTGGATCCGCTGGACGCGGCGCGGGCGGAGGGCGCGGGCAGGTCCGGGGGCGCCGGGGAGAGCCGTACGGGGGACGGGCTGCGGGTGGAGATCCGCAACGGGCCGCCGGACGCGACGGCGACGGTCCCCGCGCTGCCCGGCGGCGGGCACGGGCTGGTCGGGCTGCGCGAGCGCGCCCAGAGCCTCGGCGGAACGCTGGAGGCGCGGCGCACCCCCGACGGCGGCTTCGTCGTACGGGCGGAGCTTCCGTACGGGCGGGTGGGCCACCCGCCCGTACCGAAGCCCCGCCCGTACGACGAAGCCGCCGGCGGGGGGCGCGCCCCGCCTCCCGC
>NZ_SDIG01000176.1:0-12455 GCF_004122755.1 Streptomyces sp. TM32 | reverse complement strand
GCTCACCGCAGGTAGGCATCCGGACCCAGTAAGCGCTTTCTCCGGCCGGGGAGGGGGCGCTCCCCTGCGGCCGGGCAGGAGCCGGCGGCGGGCCTGGAGAGGAGCGTCGTTCCCCTGCGGCGGGGGGGCGTCAGGAGCCGGCTGCGGGCCCGGGCAGGAGCTGCTGGAGGTGTGCGCGGCCCGGGGCCAGCAGGTCGGGGAGGTCGGCCGCCTGGGGGTACCAGCGCTTCTCGTACTCCCAGCAGAGCCAGCCGCCCGCCCCCTGGTCGTAGCTGCCCTCGGGAGTCGGCACCGGGCCGGGGGCGTCCGCGGGGTCCCGGGCGAGGGTGCCCAGGGCGTCCGCCAGCGGCAGGACGCCGGCACCGAGCGGGAGCGGGGTGCAGTCCTCGGCCGAGGCGACATCCTTGACCTGCACATAGCCCAGATGCGGGGCGAGTGCGGCATGGGTGTCGACGGGCTCCTCGCCGCCGAGCCAGCTGTGCAGCACGTCCCAGAGCGCCCCGATCTGACGATGCCCCACGGGGCCCAGAATGCGGGCCGCGTCGGCACCCGTGCGATGGGAGTCATGGGTCTCCAGCAGGACCCGGACGCTCCGTTCGGCGGCGAGCGGGGCCACCGCGGCGAGCCGGCGGGCGGCGTCCGCATCCGCCTCGGCCGCCGGGCGGTCACCGCCGCCGGGGAAGACCCGGACGTACGGCGCCCCCAGATCCGCCGCGAGCAGCACCAGCTCGCTCAACTCGTGCGCCAACTCCTCCTCGCCCGCCGCGTCCCGGGCGGCCGCGACCCCGGCGTATCCGGCCACCGCCAGGATCTCGACCCCGGCGTCGGCGAACTGGCCGCGCACCGCGGCGCGTTCCCGCGTCCCGAGCAGCGGATGCACCGGCTCCTCCGGATGGGCCCGCAACTCCACCCCCTGATACCCGGTGTCGGCCGCCAGCCGCAGCACCTCCGCCACCGGCATCCCCGGCACACCGAGGGTCGAGAAGGCGAATCGCATCGCGGGGGTGGAGCCGTCCGTGCCGTGCGTGCCGCCTGTGACGTCTGTGCCGCCCGTGTGGACCATGCCTGCGCTCCTCCTGGTCGCTGATGTTCTCCCGTCTCTCCCCGTCCTTCCCCCCTGCCCCGATGTCCCTGCCCTCATTGCGCCGGGTGAGCCGCCCGGCGCGGCACGAAGGAGCCCGCGGACCGGCACCGCCGGAGATACCGGGGGTCGCCTCCGCCCCCGTCAGAGCGTCAGCCGCCAGTCCTGTCCGATCAGGTCCTGACCGAAGCTGTGGTGCGCCGACTCGGCGACCAGCTCGAATCCGGCCCGCTGGTAGATGCCGCGGGCCGCGTCGAGTATGGAGTTGGTCCACAGCACCATCTCGCCGTACCCGGCCTCCCGGGCGAACTCCACGCAGGAATCGACGAGTTGACGGCCCACGCCGTGACCGCGGGCGCTCGGCTCCACCAGGAGCAGCCGCAGCCGGGCGACTCCCGGCCTGCCGTCCCGTACACACATCACGGCGCCCGCCCGCTCCCCGTCCAGCTCCGCGATCCAGGTGCGGTCCCACTGCGGGTCGAAGGCCTCGGCGTACTCCGCCACGATCCGGGCCACCAGCGCCTCATAGCTCAGATCGAAGCCGTACTCGTCGGCATACAGGGCGGCGTTGCGCTCCACCATCCAGCCCAGGTCGCCGGGGCGGGCGGTGCGCAGCGTGATCCGGGGTGCCCGGGCGTCGGCCAGATCCTCCGCGTCGTCGCCGAGCAGGACGCGGATGGCCCGCATCGAGTGCAACAGGCGGGCCCGGTCCGCCGTGGAGAGACCCGTCAGCAGGGTGCCCGCGGCTTCATGGGAACCCTCCTCCAGCAGCCCGGCCGCCTCCCAGCCGAGCGGGGTCAGCATGATGCGCTGCCGGCGGCGGTCCTCTTCGGGCCGGGTGCGGGTGATCAGCCGGCGGTCCTCGAATCCCCTGAGCAGCCTGCTGAGATAGCCGGCATCCAGCGAGAGGGTCACCCGGAGGTCCGCGGAGTCCACCCGCTGGCGGCGGGCGAGCTCGTACATGACCCGGGCCTCGGTGTCGGTGAACGGTGCGGGGAGATACCGGCCGTAGTCGAGCGAGCAGATCAGGTTGACCCAGAATCGGTTGAATCTGCGCAGCTCATGGAGGTCGACTGAGGGGTCGCGCGGGGTGGCGGCCGTCGTGTCCGTATCGGGTGGTGTGGTCATCGGCGGGCCTCGTCATTGACTACGTCATCGTTTGACTGAGTCAAGGATAGATCTCCTGGGGCGATCCGCACAGCCCCTCGGCCCGCCCCGATCGCACCGCCTGGTTTGCCTTGCTTCCCCGCCCCGCCGGCCCTCGCCGCCCCGCCACGCATGCTGGCGCCCCGGCCGGAGAAAGCGCTTACTGGGTCCGGATGCCTACCTGCGGTGAGCGAGAGGGGCCGGACCGTGACACACACGACCGTACGCATCGCCATGAACGGTGTGACCGGGCGCATGGGATACCGCCAGCATCTGGTGCGCTCCCTCCTGGCCCTGCGCGACCAGGGCGGCCTCGCACTGGCCGACGGGACGGTGATCCGGCCGGAGCCGGTGCTCGTCGGCCGCTCCGCGCCCAAGCTGCGGGCCCTGGCCGCACGCCACGACGTGAAGCACTGGAGCTGCGACCTCGACACCGTGCTGGGCGACGACGACATCGACATCTACTTCGACGCGCAGGTCACCGCCGCCCGCGAAGCGGCTGTCAAGAAAGCGATTGCTGCCGGACGGCACCTGTACGTCGAAAAGCCCACCGCGAGCAGCCTCGCGGGCGCACTGGAGCTGGCCCGGCTGGCCCGGGAAGCCGGCATCAAACACGGCGTCGTCCAGGACAAGCTCTTCCTGCCCGGCCTGCGCAAGCTCCGCCGCCTCGTCGAGGGCGGCTTCTTCGGCCGCGTCCTGTCCGTACGGGGCGAGTTCGGCTACTGGGTCTTCGAAGGAGACTGGCAGCCGGCGCAGCGCCCCTCCTGGAACTACCGTGCCGAGGACGGCGGCGGCATCGCGGCCGACATGTTCCCGCACTGGGAGTACGTCCTGCACGAACTGTTCGGGCCGGTCCGCAGCGTTCAGGCGCACGTCACCACGCACATCCCGCGCCGCTGGGACGAGTCGGGCACCCCGTACGACGCCACCGCGGACGACGCCGCGTACGGCATCTTCGAGCTGGCCGGCGGCATCGTCGCGCAGATCAACTCCTCCTGGGCGGTCCGGGTGCACCGCGACGAACTGGTGGAGTTCCAGGTGGACGGCACCGAGGGGTCGGCCGTCGCCGGGCTGCGCCACTGCCGGGTGCAGCACCGCGCCGGCACGCCGAGGCCGGTCTGGGACCCCGACGTCCCGGCCTCCGAGCCGTTCCGCGACCAGTGGCAGGAGGTCCCCGACAACGCCGGTTTCGACAACGGTTTCAAGGCACAGTGGGAGCTGTTCCTGCGGCACGTCGTACGGGACGAGCCCTGGCGCTGGGATCTGGCGGCGGGCGCCCGGGGCGTCCAGCTCGCGGAACTCGCGCTGCGATCCTCGGCGGAGGGGCGCCGGCTGCCGGTGCCGGAGCTGAGCCGGTGAACGCCCCGGCGCACCCCTCCCCGTCCGGGCCGGGCGCCGGTTTCCCCGCCGCGCCGCACCCGGGTCCGCGGCCCCTGCCGGACTCCTGCTCCTCCTCCCCTTCCGCGCGTTCCCCGCTGCGCTCCCGTACGGTCTTCGCCGCCGCCCATGTGGTGGCCGATCCGTCCGCCGGCACCACACCGGGCGGCCCGGCCGCCCTCGACTGGGACGCCACCCTCGCCTTCCGCCGCCACCTGTGGGCGCACGGCCTGGGCGTGGCCGAGGCGATGGACACCGCTCAGCGCGGGATGGGCCTGGACTGGCCGGCCGCCGCCGAGCTGATCCGCCGCTCCGCCGGCGAGGCCAGGGCGGTCGGCGGCCTCCTCGCCTGCGGCGTCGGAACCGATCAACTGCCTGCCCACGGAGCGACGTTGGCCGACGTGCGGGCCGCCTACGAGGAACAACTCGCCGTCGTCGAGGACGCCGGCGCCCGGCCCGTCCTGATGGCGTCCCGTCAGCTCGCCGCGGCCGCCACCGGCCCGGACGACTACCAGGAGCTGTACGGCCACCTCCTGCGCCAGACCACCCGGCCGGTCATCCTGCACTGGCTCGGCCCGATGTTCGACCCGGCGCTGGCCGGCTACTGGGGCAGTATCGAATACGACGCCGCCACGGAGACGCTCCTCCAGATCGTCGCCGCCCACCCGGACGCGGTGGACGGCGTGAAGATCTCGCTGCTGGACGCCGGCCGGGAAGTACGGCTGCGCCGCCGGCTGCCACCGGGCGTCCGCTGCTACACCGGCGACGACTTCCACTACCCGGAGCTGATCGCGGGCGACGAACACGGCTTCAGCCATGCGCTGCTGGGCATCTTCGACCCGCTCGCCCAGCGGGCCGCCGAGGCCGTCCGCCGTCTCGACGCCGCGGGCCCCGGAGGTGCGGCCGCGTTCCGGGCCGTCCTGGACCCGACCGTCGCGCTCGCCCGGCACCTCTTCCAGGCACCCACCCGCTACTACAAGACCGGCATCGTCCTGCTCGCCTGGCTGGCCGGCCACCAGTCGCACTTCACCATGGTGGGCGGGCTGCAGTCGGCGCGCTCGCCGGGGCACCTGCGGCGCGCCTACGAACTGGCCGACGGACTGGGCCTGTTCCCGGACCCGGAACGCGCCGCCGGGCGGATGCGCACCCTGCTCGCCGCCCACGGCGCGGAGGACGCATGAGCGGCGACCCGTCCGGCCTCCTGGGCCGGCTCAGCCTCAACCAGGAGACCGTCCGGCAGTGGTCGCTGCCCGAACTGGCCGACGGATGCGCCCGGGCCGGTGTACGGGGCGTGGGCCTGTGGCGCGCACCCGTGCAGGAGTACGGGGTGCGGGCGGCCGCCCGGCTCGTACGGGACGCCGGGCTGCGGGTCACCAGCCTGTGCCGGGGCGGATTCCTCACGGCGACGGACCCGGGCGAGCGGGCGGCCGCCCTGGACGACAACCGGGCGGCCGTCGACGAGGCGGCCGCCCTCGGGACGGACACCCTGGTACTGGTCTCCGGCGGACTCCCGGCCGGCAGCCGGGACCTGGCCGGTGCCCGGGGGCGGATCGCGGACGCCCTGGGCGAGTTGGGGCCGTACGCGGCGGAACGGGGCGTCCGGCTGGCGCTCGAACCGCTGCACCCGATGTACGCGGCGGACCGGTGTGTGGTCTCGACGCTCGCCCAGGCACTGGACCTCGCCGAGCGGTTCCCCGCCGCGCAGGTGGGGGTGGTCGTCGACACGTACCACCTGTGGTGGGACGACACGGTCGGCGCGCAGATCGCCCGCGCGGGCGGCGCCGGCGGCACGCCGTCGCGGATCGCGGCGTTCCAGCTCGCCGACTGGGTCACCCCGCTGCCCGCGGGGGCCCTGCTGGGGCGGGGGCAGCTCGGGGACGGCTCGGTGGATCTGCGGTGGTTTAGGCAACGGGTCGAGGCGGCCGGCTACCGGGGCCCGATCGAGGTGGAGATCTTCCAGCCGGCGCTGTGGGCGCGGGACGGCGCGGAGGTACTGGCGGAGATCGTCGACCGCTTCCGCATCCACGTCGGGTGAGACCGGCAGGAGGGCCGCGCACTCTCGGGCCCGAGGGAAACAACCCCGCGAAGGCGCACAACCGTTGACCGTTCACGGAAGTCATATCTGACGCTGGTCCCGACAAAGGGGGGATCCGGGGGGATCCGGGACCGGTGTGGAGGGGGAATCGAGGGGCCCGGCATCGGACGGGCCCCTCGATGGTGCCCCGGACGCCCCGGCCGGCGGCGCGCTGTCAGACCCCGGCGGTACCGTCGGGTCATGGTCAACGCAGCCGTCGTCGAAGGGGTCCTGGAGCGGATCACCTACGCCAACGAGGAGAGCGGCTACACGGTCGCACGGGTCGACACGGGCCGTGGCGCGGGCGATCTGCTGACCGTCGTCGGCGCCTTGCTGGGGGCGCAGCCGGGCGAGTCGCTGCGCATGGAGGGACGCTGGGGCTCCCACCCCCAGTACGGCAAGCAGTTCACCGTCGAGAACTACACCACCGTCCTGCCCGCCACCATCCAGGGCATCCGTCGCTATCTGGGCTCCGGCCTGATCAAGGGCATCGGCCCGCGGATCGCGGACCGCATCGTCGAACACTTCGGTACGGACACCCTCGACGTCATCGAGACCGACCCCGCGCGCCTGGTGGAGGTGCCCGGGCTCGGCCCCAAGCGGACGAAGCTGATCGGGGCGGCATGGGAGGAGCAGAAGGCCATCAAGGAAGTCATGGTCTTCCTCCAGGGCGTCGGCGTCTCGACCTCCATCGCCGTGCGGATCTACAAGAAATACGGGGACGCCTCGATCTCCGTCGTCCGCAACGAGCCCTACCGCCTGGCCGCCGACGTCTGGGGCATCGGCTTCCTGACCGCCGACCGCATCGCGCAGTCCGTGGGCATCCCGCACGACAGCCCGGAGCGGGTCAAGGCGGGCCTGCAGTATGCGCTGTCGCAGTCCACGGACCAGGGCCACTGCTTCCTGCCCGAGGAGCAACTGATCGCCGACGCGGTGAAGTTGCTCGGTGTGGACACCGGCCTGGTCATCGACTGCCTGGGCGAGCTGGCCGCGGACCCGGAGGGCGTGGTCCGCGAGAAGGTGCCCGGCGGCGAGGAGGGCGCGCCGGTCACCGCCGTCTATCTGGTGCCGTTCCACCGCGCCGAGATCTCCCTGGCCGGCCGGCTGACCCGGCTGCTGCGCACGGACCAGGACCGGATGCCGGTGTTCCAGGACGTGGCCTGGGACAAGGCGCTGGCCTGGCTGGCGCGGCGGACCGGCGCCGAGCTGGCGCCCGAGCAGCAGCAGGCGGTGCGCCTCGCGCTGACGCAGAAGGTCGCGGTGCTCACCGGCGGCCCCGGCTGCGGCAAATCCTTCACGGTCCGTTCCGTCGTCGAGCTGGCCCGCGCCAAAAAGGCCAAGGTGGTGCTGGCGGCGCCCACGGGCCGCGCCGCCAAGCGGCTCTCGGAGCTGACCGGGGCGGAGGCCTCCACGGTCCACCGCCTCCTGGAGCTGAAGCCCGGCGGGGACGCCGCCTATGACGCGGACCGGCCACTGGACGCCGACCTGGTGGTCGTCGACGAGGCCTCGATGCTGGATCTGCTGCTCGCCAACAAGCTCGTCAAGGCGGTGCCGCCCGGCGCCCACCTGCTGCTGGTCGGGGACGTCGACCAACTGCCGTCGGTGGGCGCGGGCGAGGTACTGCGGGATCTGCTCGCCGGGGAAGGGGCCGCGTCCCCGCGGACGGAGTCCGGGGCAGCGTCGGACGGGGGCGGTGGCCGGGTGGCGGGTGGGCCGGTGCCTGCCGTGCGGCTGACCAGGATCTTCCGCCAGGCCCAGCAGTCCGGTGTGGTCACCAACGCCCACCGCATCAACTCCGGCGTGCCACCCCTGACGACCGGCCTGTCCGACTTCTTCCTGTTCGTCGAGGACGACCCCGAAGAGGCCGGCCGGCTGACGGTGGATGTCGCGGCCCGCCGGATCCCGGCGAAATTCGGCCTCGACCCGCGCCGGGACGTCCAGGTGCTCACCCCGATGCACCGCGGCCCGGCCGGGGCAGGCGCCCTGAACGGCCTGCTCCAGGAGGCCGTGACCCCCGCCCGGCCCGATCTGCCCGAGCGCCGCTTCGGCGGCCGGGTCTTCCGTGTCGGCGACAAGGTCACTCAGATCAGGAACAATTATGAAAAGGGCCGCAATGGTGTCTTCAACGGCACGGTCGGCGTGGTCACCGCCCTGGACTCCGACGAGCAGCGGCTGACCGTCCGCACCGACGAGGACGAGGAGGTGCCCTACGACTTCGACGAACTCGACGAACTCGCCCACGCCTATGCCGTGACGATCCATCGTTCGCAGGGTAGTGAATATCCAGCAGTGGTGATTCCGGTCACCACCAGTGCCTGGATGATGCTGCAGCGCAATCTGCTGTATACCGCCGTGACCCGGGCAAAGCGTTTGGTGGTGCTGGTCGGCTCCCGGAAGGCCCTCGGACAGGCCGTCCGCACCGTATCCGCCGGTCGGCGGTGCACGGCGCTCGATCACCGGCTCGCCGGTGCGATGTGAGGCCACCCCTCTTTCCCATTCAGGGCGAAGAGGGGCAGGATGGGCACCCGGGCGGCACTGAGTGCCGCTGAGAGGCCCTATGGCCGACCCCGAGTGCACATCCACGTCTCAAATGGGGGAAGGTATAGGCAGTCAGGGCACCTCGAAGAAGAGGCACAACGTCGGTGAGGGATGACGTGAGCGACAACTCTGTAGTACTGCGTTACGGGGACGGCGAATACAGCTACCCGGTCGTCGACAGCACTGTTGGCGACAAGGGCTTCGATATCTCGAAGCTGCGCGCCCAGACCGGTCTGGTGACCCTGGATTCCGGTTACGGCAACACCGCGGCGTATAAATCCGCGATCACCTATCTCGACGGTGAAAACGGCATTCTGCGATACCGCGGCTACCCGATCGAGCAGCTCGCAGAGCGCAGCACGTTCGTCGAGACCGCGTACCTCCTCATCCACGGCGAGCTGCCCACCGTCGATGAGCTGGCGAACTTCAAGCAGGACATCACCTTCCACACCCTGCTGCACGAGGACGTCAAGCGCTTCTACGACGGCTTCCCCCGGGACGCCCACCCGATGGCGATGCTGTCCTCGGTGGTCAGCGCGCTGTCGACGTTCTACCAGGACAGCCACAACCCGTTCGACGAGCAGCAGCGCCACATCTCCACGATCCGGCTGCTGGCCAAGCTCCCGACGATCGCGGCCTACGCGTTCAAGAAGTCGGTCGGCCACCCGGTCGTCTACCCGAGCAACGACCTCGGGTACGTCGAGAACTTCCTCCGCATGACCTTCTCGGTGCCCGCCGCGGACTACGACCTCGACCCCGTCGTGGTCAGCGCCCTCGACAAGCTGCTGATCCTGCACGCCGACCACGAGCAGAACTGCTCCACCTCCACCGTGCGCCTGGTCGGCTCCTCGCAGGCGAACCTCTTCGCCTCGATCTCGGCCGGCATCAACGCCCTGTGGGGCCCCCTGCACGGCGGCGCCAACCAGTCCGTGCTGGAGATGCTGGAAGGCATCCAGCGCGACGGCGGCGACGTCGACTCCTTCATCCGCAAGGTGAAGAACAAGGAAGACGGCGTGAAGCTCATGGGCTTCGGGCACCGCGTCTACAAGAACTTCGACCCCCGCGCGAAGATCATCAAGGCGGCGGCGCACGACGTCCTCTCCGCGCTCGGCAAGTCCGACGAGCTGCTGGACATCGCGCTCAAGCTGGAGGAGCACGCGCTCTCCGACGACTACTTCGTCTCGCGCAAGCTCTACCCCAACGTCGACTTCTACACCGGCCTGATCTACCGGGCCATGGGCTTCCCCACCGAGATGTTCACCGTGCTCTTCGCGCTCGGCCGGCTCCCCGGCTGGATCGCCCAGTGGCACGAGATGATCAAGGAGCCCGGTTCCCGCATCGGCCGCCCGCGGCAGATCTACACCGGCGTCGTCGAGCGCGACTTCGTGCCGGTCGAGGAGCGCTGACGGCCGCCCTGTGCCGGCAGGCCGCCGAGGGCTGAGAGAGAAGAAAGCGCCCCGCCTCCGGATCCCCCCACGGGTCCAGAGCGCGGGGCGCTTCCCGTGTCCCGGTTGGATTCCCCCCACGGGATCCGTCCGGGCGTTCGGGTAGCACCGCGATCTGCCGGGACGCGCACATTCGGGAGGGCCGCTCAAAGCTCCCCGGGCGCGTCGCCCCGGCCACGCGTAGCCGGGCGCGATCCCCCAAGATCGGCACGGCTGGTGCAGTGCAAGCCCCGCCGGGGTGCCTGCACTGCCCGGTTAGACTCACGACCCCCCTCAATGGTTACGTTCCCTTGAGTGTGATCTGGGTCTCTTGCCATATGGGGGCGAATATGGTCAAGGGCCTCGATCTGGAGATCGGGGCTGTGGGGTATGGGTGTTGTGTCAGTTGTAAGGGCTAGGTGAAATTTCCTGGCCCCGGGCCTTGGTGACCATGAAGGCCGACCTTCGGTGACCGTGAAGGTCGACGAGAAGGCGTGTCGGCGGGCCGCTCGCGCGGGTCCTGGATGGGCCGCGCCGCCGCGATGAGGCGCTGCGGCGCCCGCATCAGGCCGCCTGCCCCACCAGCTCGTACCCGGCCTCGTCGACGGCCGCGCGCACGGCTTCCTCGTCCAGCGGGGCCTGTGACGTGACGGTCACCAGGCCGGTGGCGGCGACCGCCTGCACCGAGCTGACCCCGGCGAGTTCGCCCAGCTCGGACGAGACCGCCCCCTCGCAGTGACCGCAGGTCATGCCGGTGACCTTGTAGGTGGTGGTCACCTCGCCGGACCCGCCGTCGGTGCCGCCGGTGCGGTCGGCGCCTTCCGGGGTGCAGCAGGAGCTGTTCTCAGTCATGGGGGACTCTCCTTGTGGTGCCGATGCGTGCCATGTGGTGCCAGGTGCCGGAGTGTCGGAATGACCCAGAGGTGACTCAAGCGCCTGCCGTTCCTCTCCGACCCTGAACACTTTATACCCCTAGGGGGTATCAATCCAGCCGTCGTCGCCGGCATCGCGTTGCCGCACGCCCCACCACGCGTCAGCCTTGGGGGTACGGACTCGGGGCGGATCCGAGGAGGCGGCCGGATGGACGTACTCGCCCTCTACGGCCTGCTGGTGCTCACCACGCTGCCGCCACTCGTCCCCAACTCCGCCCTGCTCGTCTCCGCCGGAGTCCTCGCCTCCCGGGGCCAGGCGTTCCTGCCGCTGATCCTCGTCATCGTCGCGGGCAGCGCCCTGCTCGGGGACCTGCTGATGTACCTGGCCGCCCGCCGATTCGGCGGCCCCGTACGCGCCTGGATGCGCCGCAACCCCCGCCGCCGGGCACTGCTGGAGTGGACCTCCGGGCGGATCCAGCGCTACGGCCTGCCCTTCGTGATCGCCGTACGGTTCCTGCCCAGCGGGCGCATCGCCGGCGCGCTGGCCTCCGGGGTGCTGCGCTACCCGCTGCGCAAGTACGCGCTCGGCGCCGCCATCGCCGAGGCCAGCTGGGCGAGCTACTCGGTCGGCCTCGGCTACCTCGGCAGCGCCGCCGCCGGCCGCCCCCTCTACGCGGCCGGCATCGGCTTCGGCGTCTCCTGCGTGGTCGCCGCCGTGGGCGCCGCGATCCAGTGGGCCGCCCGCCGCCGCACTCTGCGCGCCTCGTCCCAGGAGAGCGGCGAGAGTGAAGGCGGCGGGGCCCACGAGAACGACGGGCCGGAGCGCGGTTGCGGCGGACGCCCGTCCTCCGCCACCGCGCTCCGAGGCCCGCTCACCCGCCCTGAGCCGCCCCGCCCGCCCCGGCCCGGACCTCCGCCACGGCGACCGGCGCGCCCGTGCGACGCGAGCGCTCACACGCCTCGGCGACGTACAGCGCCTCCAGCGCCTCCGCCGGCGTACACGGACTCGGCACCCGGCCCGCGGCGACCTCGGTGAAGACACCCAGCTCGGTGACGTAGGCGTCATGGAAGCGCTCCATGAACGTGGCGTACGGAGCGGCCGCCCGGCGCCATGACAGCCCCGCCTCGGCGGACGGCAGCGGCGCCCGGTCGTCGAGCCCGACGACGCGGGCGCCCTCGGAGCCGCAGACCTCCAGCCGGACATCGTGGCCCGCGCCGTTGTAGCGGGTCGCCGTGACCGTGGCCAACGTGTCGTCGTCGAAGCGCAGCAGCGCCGCGCAGGTATCGACATCGTCGCCGTCGGCGAAGAAGGATGCTCCGCGGTTGGCGCCCTGCGCGTAGACCGAGACCACCTCGCGGCCGGTGAGCCAGCGCAGGATGTCGAAATCATGGATGCTGCAGTCCCGGAAGAGCCCCCCGGAGGTGGGGAGGTAACCGGCCGGCGGCGGCGTCCGGTCACTGGTGCAGGCGCGCAGGGTGTGCAGCCAGCCCAGCTTGCCGGAGTGCAGCGCCTCGCGGGCGGCGCGATAGCCCGCGTCGAAGCGGCGCTGGAAGCCGATCTGCACCGGCACCCCGCAGGCCCGCGCGCGTTCCACCACCCCGAGCGTGCCCGGCACGTCCGGCGCCACCGGCTTCTCGCAGAACACCGGCACCCCGGCGTCCAGGGCCTGATGGATCAGGGTGGCGTGGGCGCTGGTCGCGGCAGTGATCACCACGCCGTCCAGGCCGCCCGCGTACAGCTCCGCGATGCCCGGCGCCGCGCGTACGCCGAGGGTGTCCGCCACCGCGGCGGCGCGTGCGGCGTCCACATCCGCGACCACGAGGTCGGTGACGCCCGGGACGCCGCGGAGGGTCTGGGCGTGGAAGGCGCCGATGCGCCCGGTGCCGATCAGGCCGATCTTCATGCCTCGGATCCTTTGCGGGGAGGGGGAGGGGCAGAGGGG
>NZ_SDIG01000175.1:0-12523 GCF_004122755.1 Streptomyces sp. TM32 | reverse complement strand
AGCACGCCGTTGCGGCGGTCGTGGGCAGCGCCCACACTCAGCCGCGCAGCACCGCCCCGGTCCGCTCCACGGCCGTCTTCCCCACCCCGGGTACGCCCCACCGGCCCCGCAGGACCCAGCGGTCGCACACCGCACATGCCGAGGGCGCAGACGGCCATACCGTCTGCGCCCTCGGCCTTCAGCACGCCGTTGCGGCGGTCGTGGGCAGCGCCCACACTCAGCCGCGCAGCACCGCCCCGGTCCGCTCCACGGCCGTCGCGACCGCCGCGTCACGGGCCGCCGAGGCCTCCTCCGCGGTCAGCGTCCGGTCGGCGGCACGGAAACGCAGCGCGTACGCCAGCGACTTCTTGCCCGCGCCGAGCTGCTCACCGGTGAAGACGTCGAACAGCCGGAGCGACTCCAGCAGTTCACCCGCACCCTCGCGCAGCGCGCTCTCGACCTCCGCCGCGGGGACGGAGTCGTCGACCACCAGCGCGACATCCTGGGTCGCGACCGGGAAGGCCGAGATCTTCGGGGCGCGCAGCGGGCCGGTGCCGGCCCGCTCCAGACGGTCCAGGTCGATCTCCATCGCGCACGTGCGCTCCGGCAGGGACATCGCCTTGGTGACCCGCGGGTGCAGCTCACCTGCGTTGCCGACGAGCACCTCCTCGCCGTCGACGAGGGCCAGCAGCGCGGCACAGCGGCCCGGGTGGAACGGGGCGTGCTGGTCCTGACGGACGATCAGCTCAACGCCCGCCTCCCGCGCGACCGTACGGCCCGCCTCGATGGCGTCCGCCCAGTTCGCGGGGCGTCCCTCGCCCCACCAGCCGGCCTGCTCCCGGCCCCCGGCGAGGACCACGGCGGCGCGCCGCGGCTGCTGCGGCAGCGAGGCGTCCAGCGAGGCGATCTCGTCGTCGGTCGGCCGGCGGTCGACCACCAGCCGGCTGGCCGGCTTCTCGTCACCACTCGCCCGGAAGACCGGGCCGGTCTCGAAGAGCGCGAGGTCGTGCGTACCGCGGCCGTAGTTGCGGCGCAGCGCGCCGAGCAGCCCCGGGACCAGCGTCGTACGGAGGTCGGGCTCCTCGTCGGAGAGCGGGTTGACGAGGGTGACCGCCGCGCGCCGCGGGTCGTCCTGCTCGATGCCGAGCTGGTCGAGCACGTGTGAGCCGGTGAACGGGTAGTTCAGGGTCTCGACATAGCCCGCACCGGCCAGCGCCCGGCCGACCCTGCGGTGCAGCCGCTGACGCTCGGTCAGCCCACGGCCGGCCGGCGGCAGCGGGAGGGTGGAGGGCAGGTTCTCGTAGCCCTCCAGCCGGATGACCTCTTCGGCCAGGTCGTTCGGCTCACTGAGGTCGGGCCGCCAGGACGGCACGGTCACGACCAGCTCGTCCTGGCCGTAGACATCGCACCCGACCTGCTGCAGTCGGCGGACGACGGTCTCCCGGCCGTAGGCGACACCGGCGACCTTGTCCGGGTGGTCGGCGGAGACGGTGATCGTGCGCGGCCCGCTGGGCGTGACGATCTCCGTGACGCCTTCCTCCGCGGTACCGCCCGCGAGCAGCACCAGCAGGTCGACGGCCCGCTGGGCCGCGGCGGACGCGGCCTCCGGGTCGACGCCGCGCTCGAAGCGCTTGGCGGCCTCCGAGGACAGCTTGTGCCGGCGGGCCGTACGGGCGATGGAGAGCGCGTCGAAGTGCGCGGCCTCGATCACGACATCGGTGGTGCCGCGCAGCCGCCCGGTCTCGGGGTCGGCGGCTGCGGCCGCGATCTCGGTGTTCGCGCCGCCCATGACACCGGCGAGCCCGATCGGGCCGCGGTCGTCGGTGATGACCAGATCCGCCGCGTCGAGCACCCGCTTGGTGCCGTCGAGGGTGGTCAGCTGCTCGCCCGGGGTCGCCCGCCGGACACCGATCGGGCCGGACACCGTGGTCCGGTCGTAGGCGTGCAGCGGCTGGCCGAGCTCCAGCATCACGTAGTTGGTGATGTCGACGGCCAGCGAGACCGGGCGCATCCCGGCCTTCTGCAGCCGGCGCTGCAACCAGAGCGGGGTGCGCGCCTCGGGCTCCAGGCCGGCGACCGTGCGGGCGGTGAAGCGGTCGCAGCCCATCGGGTCGGAGACCTGGACGGGGTAGCCGCCGGAGTTCGGCGGCGGGACGTCGAGCAGCGCCGGGTCGCGCAGCGGCAGACCGTAGGCGGTGGCGGTCTCGCGGGCGACACCGCGCATCGACAGGCAGTAGCCGCGGTCCGGGGTGACCGCGATGTCCAGCACCTCGTCGACGAGCTCCAGCAGCGCGATGGCGTCGGTGCCGACCTCGTACTCGGGCGGCAGCACGATGATGCCGTGCGTGCCGTCGTCGCCCATGCCCAACTCGTCGCCGGAGCAGATCATGCCGTGCGAGGTCTTGCCGTACGTCTTGCGCGCGGCGATCTTGAAGTCGCCGGGCAGCACGGCGCCGGGGAGGACCACCACGACCTTGTCGCCGACGGAGAAGTTCCGCGCGCCACAGACGATTTCCTGCGGCTCGCCGGTGCCGTTGGCCCGGCCGACGTCGACCGTGCAGAAGCGGATCGGCTTCTTGAAGCCCTCCAGCTCCTCGATGGTCAGCACCTGGCCGACGACGAGCGGGCCCTTGAGGCCCTCGCCGAGGCGCTCGACGGTCTCGACCTCCAGGCCGACCGCGATGAGCTTTTCCTGTACGTCACGACCGGTTGCCGTGGCCGGCAGGTCGACGTACTCCCGCAGCCAAGAAAGCGGGACCCGCATCAGATCTCCATCCCGAACGGCCGGGTGAACCGGACGTCGCCTTCGAACATGTCACGCATGTCTTCCACGTTGTGCCGGAACATCAGCATCCGGTCGATGCCGAACCCGAAGGCGAAGCCGCTGTACTTCTCCGGGTCGACTCCGCAGGCGATGAGCACCTTGGGGTTGACCATTCCGCAGCCGCCCAGCTCGATCCAGCCCTCGCTGGAGCAGGTACGGCAGGGACGGTCGGGGTTGCCCACGGACTCGCCACGGCAGACGTAGCAGACCATGTCCATCTCGGCGGACGGCTCGGTGAACGGGAAGTAGTTCGGCCGCAGCCGGGTCTTCATGTCCGGGCCGAAGAGCGCCCGGACCATGTGGTCGAGCGTGCCCTTGAGGTCGGCCATGGTCAGGCCCTCGTCGACGGCGAGCAGCTCGATCTGGTGGAAGACCGGGGAGTGCGTGGCGTCCAGCTCGTCGGTGCGGTAGACCCGCCCCGGGCAGACGACGTACACCGGCGGCTCGCGGTCGACGAGCGTCCGGGCCTGGACCGGCGAGGTGTGGGTGCGCAGCACGACACCGGACTCATCGCCCTCAGTGCCGTTGCCCTGGACGAAGAAGGTGTCCTGCATCTGGCGCGCCGGGTGGTCGGGCACGAAGTTCAGGGCGTCGAAGTTGAACCACTCCGCCTCGACCTCGGGGCCCTCGGCGACCTCGTAGCCCATCGCCACGAAGACGTCCGCGACCCGCTCCATGAAGGTGGTCAGCGGGTGCCGGGCGCCGGCCGGGGTGCGGTCGTAGGGCAGCGTGACGTCCACGGCCTCCTCGACCAGCACGCGCGCGTCGCGCTCCGCCTCCAGCTCCTCCTGGCGGGCCTTGAGCGCCTGGTTCACGCGGCCGCGGGCCTGGCCGACGCGCTTGCCGGCGTCCGCCTTGGCGTGCGGCGGCAGGGCGCCGATCTCGCGGTTGGCGAGCGCGAGCGGCGAGCGGTCGCCGGTGTGCGCGACCTTCACCTCACGCAGCGCCTCCAGATCGTCCGCGGCGGCGATGGCGGCCAGCGCCTCGTCCAGCCGGGCGGCGATCTCTTCCGGTTTCAGGGCTTCGACCTCGACAGGGTCGTACGACTTATTGGGTGCGGACATCTCTTCCCGTGCTTCCGGTGGACTGGCTTGGCTTGGCTCGCTTCGCCTCGGCTCTTCGTTCACAAACGTCGATGACCGGACGTCGCTCGGAGACGTCGGATGCCGAGCCCGCGCGGTGCCCGCGATGCCTGTGCGCCAAAGGTGCCAAAGGTCAAGTCTAAGGGGGACGGGCCACGCGGCAGGCCCGAGCCCCTGCGGGGCGCCCGGCGCGGGGCCTCAGGCCAGGAAGGCCGGGGCCGCGACGGGCAGGCTGAATCGGAACTGCGCGCCGCCGGCCGGCGCCCGGCCGACCGTGATCGTCCCGCCGTGGGCCTCGACGATGCCCTTGACGATATAGAGGCCCAGGCCGGTGCCGCCGCGCTTGCTGCCCCGCCAGAAGCGGGTGAAGACGCGGCTCATCGACTCCTCGGGGATGCCGGGGCCCTCATCGCTCACGGTGACGCTCGTCCCCTCCGTGCTGGTCGCGTCCGATACCGGTCCGACCTCGATGGTGACGGTCCCCTCGCCGTGGCGCACCGCATTTTCCAGCAGGTTGCCCAGCACCTGGTCGACCTTGTCCGGATCCGCCCACAAATCGGGCAGCGGTTCCAGCATCCGGATCAGGAAGCGGTCGGGGCGCTGGCCGGCGGTGGTCTGCGCCTGGACGTTCCGGCGGACCGCGGCGCTCATGTCGACCCGCTGCCGGCGCACCTCCAGCCGCCCGGAGTCGATCCGGGAGATGTCCAGCAGCTCGGCGATCAGCCGGGTGACCCGGTTGGCGTCGGCGTCCACCGTCTCCAGCATCAGCCGCTTCTGATCGTCGGTGAAGCGTTCCCACTTCTGGAGGAGGGTGGCGGTGAACCCCTTGACGGAGGTCAGCGGCGAGCGGAGCTCATGGGCGACGGTGGCGATCAGTTCGGCGTGGCTGAGCTCCGTACGACGCCGCGCCTCGGTGCCGCGCAGCGCGATCACCAGCCGCTGGACGGGGCCGGTCGGCCCGCTGCGGACGTAGCGGGCGGAGACCAGCACCTCGCGGCCGCCGAGCAGCAGATTGCGCTCCGGCTGGCCACGGCGGATGGCCGGCCCGCCGTAGGGGTCGGTGAGCCGCCACCAGCGGCGGCCCTCGATGTCCTGCAGCGGCAGGGCGTGTTCGAGAGGGTGGCCGAGCGCGTCCTCGGGGGCGATGCCGGTGATCCTGGCCGCCGCGGCGTTGAAGCAGATCACCCGGCCGGTCTCATCGGCGACCACCAGGCCGTCGGGCAGATCGTCGGGGTCCAGCCCGAGACCGGTCCCCATGGCGTCCGCGTCCGCTGCTCCGGCCGTGGCGGGCGACGGCTCGCGCGGCGGTCCGCCGGACGGGCGGCCGCCCGCAGTGGCTGTGGTGCCGGAAGTCCTCACACTCATCCCCGTTACCCCCTTCCGGGCCCCCGGGCACGCAAGCCTACTAGCTCACACCACCCGTGCCGCGAGGATCCGGACTACGCCCCTCAGGCGGGTGACACCGCACGGCATCCGCCGGTGCCGCGCTGGGCGCGGGCGGAGGCGTAGAGGCAGACCGCGGCGGCCGTCGCGAGGTTGAGGCTCTCGGCCCTGCCGTGGATCGGGACGCGCACGACGGCGTCGGCCAGCGCCCGGGTCTCCTCCGGCAGTCCCCAGGCCTCGTTGCCGAACACCCAGGCGGTGGGCCCGCCCATGGAGCCGGCGTCCAGTTCGGCGTCCAGGTCACGGTCGCCCGCCCCGTCGGCGGCGAGGATCCGCACCCCGGCGTTCCGCAGTCCCTCCACCACCCGCTCGACCGGTACGCCCACCGCGACCGGGAGGTGGAAGAGCGAACCGACCGACGCCCGCACCGACTTGGGGTTGTACAGGTCCACGGAGGCGTCGGTGAGCACCACCGCGTCCGCACCGGCGGCGTCCGCGCAGCGCAGCACCGTGCCGGCGTTGCCGGGGTCCCGGACGTGGGCGAGCACCGCGATCAACTGCGGGCGGGCGGCGAGGATCTCCTCGAACGGCGAGTCCAGGAAGTGGCAGACGCCGAGCAGGCCCTGCGGGGTGACGGTCTGGGAGATGTCGGCGATGGTCCGGTCGTCGGCGAGGTGCACCCGCACCCCGGCCGCGCGGGCCGCCCCGACGATCTCGGTGTGCCGCTCGGCGGCCTCGACGGTGGCGAACAGCTCGATCAGGGTGGGCACCCCGTCCGTGCGGTGCGCGATGGCCTCCCGTACGGCCTGCGGCCCCTCGGCGATGAACCGGCGCTCCTTGCCGCGGAAGGCGCGGCGGGCCAGCCGCCGGGCGGCGGTGACACGCGGGGAACGCGGGGAGATCAGCTCGGGGGTGCCCATGGGCGGCGGCTCGCTTCTGTTGTTTCGGTGCGTGGGGCCCGGACCGGGCGGGATCCGGTCCGGAAAAGCGGCGGACCCGCAGGCCGGGGCCTGCGGGTCCGCGTCACAACGTCGTCAGGCCGGGGTTCAGGCAGCCTTCGGGGCGTTGACGTCGCTCGGAAGCGCCTTCTGGGCGACCTCGACGAGCGCGGCGAACGCGTTGGCGTCCGTCACCGCGAGGTCGGCCAGGATCTTGCGGTCCACCTCGATGTTGGCGGCCTTCAGACCCTGGATGAAGCGGTTGTACGTCATGCCGTTGGCGCGGGCAGCGGCGTTGATCCGCTGGATCCACAGCTGACGGAAGTCGCCCTTGCGCTTCTTGCGGTCGTTGTAGTTGTAGACGAGGGAGTGGGTGACCTGCTCCTTCGCCTTGCGGTACAGGCGGGAGCGCTGGCCACGGTAACCGCTGGCCTGCTCGAGGATCGCCCGGCGCTTCTTGTGGGCGTTGACTGCCCGCTTGACGCGTGCCACTTGTTAACTCCTTGTAGCGGGGCCGTGGTTGTCGTCACACGGCCCGAATCGATGGGGTCCCGGTCGAAGTCGCGCGCCCCGTACGTCCTGCGGGGCGCGGCGGCTCACTTGCCGAGAAGCTTCTTGATCTTCGCGGCGTCGCCCGGGGCCATCTCGGCGTTGCCGGTGAGGCGACGCGTCACGCGGGACGACTTGTGCTCGAGCAGGTGGCGCTTGCCGGCGCGCTCACGCAGCACCTTGCCGGAGCCGGTGACCTTGAAGCGCTTGCTGGCACCGCTGTGCGTCTTGTTCTTCGGCATGCGCCGTTCTCTCCTCGTCAGTGGCGCTCCCACCGGGACGGACCGGGCTGGCGGGAGCGTCAGATGTATCGGTTGGTGTCCGGGGCGGGGTGCCCCGGCATGAATCCGGGGCTCACGCCCTGGGAATCACGCCTCGGCGGGCTCCTCGGCGGGCTCCTCCGTGGGAGCACCACCCTGGCGCGTCGCCTTGCGGGCGGCCTGCGCCTCACGGGCTTCGGCCATCGCCTCGGTCTTCTTCTTGTGCGGACCGAGAACCATGATCATGTTTCGGCCGTCCTGCTTGGGGTTCGACTCGATGAAGCCGAGCTCCTCCACATCGGACGCGAGCCGCTGCAGGAGCCGGAAGCCCAGCTCGGGGCGGGACTGCTCGCGACCACGGAACATGATCGTGATCTTGACCTTGTCACCCTGCTTGAGGAACCGGACGACGTGACCCTTCTTGGTGTCGTAGTCGTGCGGGTCGATCTTCGGCCGGAGCTTCATCTCCTTGATGACCGTGTGCGCCTGGTTCTTGCGCGCCTCACGGGCCTTCATGGCCGACTCGTACTTGAACTTTCCGTAGTCCATGAGCTTGCAGACCGGCGGACGGGCGTTCGCCGCCACCTCGACGAGGTCGAGGTCGTACTCCTGCGCAAGCTCCAGGGCCTTGGCAAGCGGCACAATGCCGACCTGCTCGCCGCTGGGACCGACGAGTCGCACCTCGGGGACGCGAATCCGGTCGTTGATGCGGGGCTCGGCGCTGATGGATCCTCCTCGGTAGCACCACGCGACGGCCTGGCGGACTGCCGCGTAACGTCTTTTCGGTGTGACCAACCGCGCCGGTACATGAAAAATGCCCCGGACGGGACACAGGCGGGGCTCCACGTGGATCTGGAGCACCGTCGCGAAGTCTCCGCGGGGCGCAGCCGGACCATTGACCCGCCGGCCGGTGAGGCCAGTCGGGTGGGAGATCGGAGCCTCCACTTGCGGGCCGGTCACATGCGTGTCCGGCCGGTCGGAACACCAGGATACACGAGTCAAGGGGTGGCACCCACTCCTGTGCGGTTGCCGCGGGCGGGGCCGCGGTCACGGGCACGCCCGCACGCGGGGGCCGGATGCGCTGGCCATAGGCTGGAGGCGACCCCTCAGCAGGAAGAAGCCCGAGACATGAGCGACCAGACCCCGCAGCAGCCCGACGCCCCGAACGCGGCGACCCCTGACTTCGACGCCATGACCCGAGACATCGCGGAGGTGCCGGCGGTCGAGGTGATCACCACGGTCGCGGTGCATCTGATGAGTTCGGCGGCGGTCAACCTCGGGCTCGCCGAGGAGGGCGAGGCGCACAAGGACCTGGACGAGGCGCGCAAGCTCATCCAGGCGCTGGCCGGGCTGGTCACCGCCAGCGCCACCGAGATCGGCTCGTACCACGCGGCGCCGCTGCGGGACGGACTGAAGTCGCTGCAGCTGGCGTTCCGCGAGGCCTCGGTGGTACCCGACGAGCCCGGCCAGGGCCCCGGCGAGAAGTACACCGGGCCGGTCCACGGCTAGTCCGCGACACCGCACGGACGGGCCCCGGCCGGACACGGCCGGGGCCCGTCCGTGCGCGGAGAGCGGGCGGCGGGTGTCAGATGGGCTCGTGGGGCTCCGTCGGGGCGTCGTGGGGCATGCCTTCGTCGGCGATGAGGAAGGGCTCGTGCGGCGGGTGGGTGACCTGGTGCACCGCCGCCGCGAGGGCGCCGCCGATCAGGGGCGCGACGATGAACAGCCACAGCTGGGTGATGGCCGCGCCGCCCGCGAAGAGCGCCGGGCCGATGGAGCGCGCCGGGTTCACGGAGGTGCCGTCGAGCGGGATGCCGATGAGGTGGACGGTGGCCAGCGCCAGGCCGATCCCCAGACCGCCGAAGCCGATCACGGCCACCTTGTGGGTGACCGCCAGCCACACGTAGACGAGCAGGAAGGTCATCACCATCTCGGCGACGAAGGCGCCGCCGAGGTTGAGATGCACCGCCGAGCGGTCGCCCCAGCCGTTCGTGCCGAACGACGCGTGGGTCTGCAGGCCCGGGACCTGCTTGGCGACCAGGAAGAGCAGGGCCGCGCCGACGATGCCGCCGACGACCTGGGCGATCCAGTACTCGGCGGCCGTGCGCAGCGTGATCCGGCGGACCAGCAGCATGCCCAGGGTCACCGCCGGGTTGAGCTGGCTGCCCGAGACCGGGCCGAGCGCGTAGGCAAGCGCCACCATGGTGAAGCCGAAGGCCAGCGCGATGCCGAAGGTGCCGATGTATTCGCCCGCCAGAACTGCCGAGCCGACGGCGAAGAACACCAGGAGCAACGTGCCGAGGAACTCGGACACGACCGGGCGGGTCAAGACCGTCGAGATCTCCGTTTTCTCCATGGGGCTCTCCTCGCGTGGATCTTGAGCTCTCCTCCGCATTGTGCGGCCCTGGAGACGAACCCGCCCGTCGGCGGCCCGGGGCCCGGCAGCGGCTGCCGAGCCCCGGCAGTGGGGTGTCAGCGCCGGAAGAGCGGCTCCTCGTCGGTGGTGGCGCCGGGCGGCAGCAGGGCCAGATCCAGGCCCTTCACCAGGCGGGCTCGCAGCACCTCGTCGGCGGCCACCGCCCGGGCCAGCCGCTGGGCGACCGTGGCCGGGTCCGCGTCGGGGGCGAGGCCGAGGGCGAGGGTGGCGTCGGTTTCCCCGGAGGGCACGAGCCGGGCGAGCCGCACCGCCGGCTCGGCGTCGAGCAGGGCGCGCAGGGCGCCGGTGACGGCCGGGTCGGCGAGCGGGTCGGCGCTGGTACGGCCCTCGGCGAGGGCGCGCAGGGCGGGGCCGGTGAGCTGGTAGGTGACCGGGCCGGCCAGGTCGACGACGACGGTGTCCGCCTGCTCGTGGGACGCGGCCAGCAGGGCCTGCTGGAGCGGGACCGCGACGGGCCGGGCGTCGGCGCGCCAGCGCTGGAGGGTCTCCATGGAGGTGAAGGCGGGGAGGGCCCGGCGGCCGCCCGGGGCCTGGAGGGTGGGGACGGCCATGTCGCTGCTCTTCTCGCGGCGCAGGCCGTCGGGTCCGGTCTCGGCCTCGCCGAGCACGGCCACCACGGGGACCAGGACACGCGCCCCGGCGAGCGCCGCCAGGAGTTCCGGCTCGGCGCCGCGGTCCCGCTCGTAGGCCGCCAGGGCCGCGGTCAGTACCGGGTCGGCGGAGCCGTCGTCGTCGGCGAAACCGGAATCGGGGATGTTCTTCTGCACCACGTGAGCGTATCGGCCGGGGGTGCGGTGTCCGCGGCGCGGGCCGGGGTCCGGAGGCTGCCGGGGGGAGTTCCGGTCAGGGGTGGGTCCGGCGGCCGCGCCAGAGGACGACCGCGGTGGCGACGAGGGCCAGTCCGGCGGCGCCGGCGGTCCAGGGGAGCCAGTTGACCGGGGAGTCCGCGGCGTCGCCGGCGGTGGGGCCGGGGCCGAAGTAGCGGTCGGCGTAGGCGGCGGGGAACGGCTTCTGCGGCGTGGGCTCGATCTCCCCCGCGGCCGTGAGGGCGGCGGCGGGGTCGATCAGCCCGGCACCGTAGTCGTCGTCCCGGCCGCCCTCGGGGCTGTCCTGGGCGGTGGAGGTGAGCAGCCGGCGGATCTGGGCCGGGCTCAGGTCGGGATGGGCGGAGCGGATCAGGGCGATGGCGCCGGAGACGAAGGCGGCGGCGGGGCTGGTGCCCCAGCCCGAGAGGTAGCCGTTCCCGGTGTCGGCCATGACGATGTCGAAGCCGGGGGCGCTGACCGTGGCGTACCAGTGGCGGGTGGAGAAGCGGGCGCGCGCGCCCACATGGGTGACGGCGGTGGCCGCGATGACGCCCGGGTAGGCGGCGGGGTAGGAGACGTGGTTGCCCTTCTGGCCGCCGTTGCCCGCGGAGGCGACGACGGGGATGCCCTTGCCGAGGGCGTACTGGATCGCGGCGTCCTCCCGGGGCTCGGGGTGTGCGGACGAGCTGTCGTCGCCGAGGGACATGTTGATCACGTCGGCGCCGTGGTCGGCGGCCCAGCGGATGCCGTCGGCGAGCGCGCCCGCCTTCTCCGTACGGGCCCGGCCGCGCTGTGGGTCGTCGTCCTCCAGGATCACCCGGACCGGCAGGATCCTGGCCTGCGGGGCGAGCCCGAGCACCCCGTCCTGGCGGCCGGCACCATGGCCGTGACCTGCGATGATGCTGGCCATGCCGGTGCCGTGCTGAGCCCAGGCGGTGTCTCCGGGCCCGGCGCCGAAGCCGACCAGGTCCTGTTCGGGCAGCACCTGGCCGTCGAGGTCGGGGTGGTTGGCGTCCACGCCGGTGTCCAGGACGGCGACGGTGACGCCGGCGCCCTTGGTGGTGCGCCAGGCCTGCTGGGCGTGGACGGCCTGGAGGGCCCACTCCTGGGCCCGCAGGGCGTCGGCCCGGGCGGGGACGGCGGGCAGCACCGCGAGCACCGCGCAGGACAGTGCGACGGCGGCGCCGCGCAGCACGGTCTTCGTCATGACGATGCCTCCGTGGTCTGCCGGCCGCCGGCTGCCGTGCGGAAGTCCTTCCCGATACGGTCCGCCAGGTCCTTGGCGTCGTGGCCCAGACCGGATTCGGCCGGGGCGGTGGTGGCGCCGGGCTTCGTCGCGGCCTCGGCGGGCTGCGGCGCGGCGAAGGTGCGGCCGTCGGCGAAGCCGGAGACGGCGTAGACGACGACCGGGATGTCGGTGAGCACCCGGACGGTCCAGCTGGCCCGCTGGGCGCGGCCGAAGTCCTCGGCCGGGGTGTCCCTGGCGGCGTACGGCAGCGGCATCAGGTCGGTGCGGGTGCCCAGACTCCTGGTGCTGAAGCGGGTGTTGAGCGCCGTCATCCCGGCCTGGTCGGCCTTGGTGATCTGCGCCCCGACGGTGATGACGCTGCTGCGGGTGGCGTCGACGTAGGTGGCGCGCAGCAGGCGGACGCAGCCCGCCCGGGCGAGCGCGTCGGCGAGCTTGGGGTCGTAGGCGCCGGTGCAGCCGCTGTCGGGGGCGACGGCGATCCGGCTCCAGGTCCGGTCGGCGCCGCCGGGGCCGGCGCCGAAGCCGTGGACGGTACGCGGGAAGAGGGTGTCGACGGGGGTGTTGTGCCAGACGTCGCGGCCCTTGGCGAAGGTGGCCGCGGCGTCGGGGGTGGCGCCGGCGGCCTCGTCGGTGAGCCAACTGCCCGCCGCCGCGCCGCCGATGAGGCCGACGCCGAGGACGAGGCAGGCCGCGGCGGCCAGTGCCCGGGCGCCGGGACGGTTCGCCGGGGCGCGGCGCGGGAGCCCGCCGGGCCCACCTCCCTGCGCCGGCAGGGGGGCCGGGGCCCACGGCGGCTGTGCCAGGCGCGCGGAGGCGGGGCCGGGCACTTCGCCACCGGCGGCCGACTGCGGGGTGGCGGGGTCGGGCTCGCCGGGGCGCGACGGGGCGCCCGGCCCGCTCCACAGGTCCTGACTGTGCGCCAGATGGAAGGCGGCGGTGTCGCGGAAGGCGGCGGGGCGGGCGGCCGAACGGAGGCAGCACCTCTATGCTGATGGCTCAGCGTCCTTCGTTGACCG
>NZ_SDIG01000174.1:0-12609 GCF_004122755.1 Streptomyces sp. TM32 | reverse complement strand
CCTCCAGCCGCGCCCATACGGCGACGTGGAGCTGTGCCGCGCACCGTCCGCCGCCTCTCCCTCGACACCGTCCCGTACGTCCGGGACCACTGCGTCTACCTCCAGCCCGACGACTGGCCCGAGCCCGCCGACCGCTTCCCCGTCGTCCCGATGACCACCCTGCTCGAACTGGCCGCGGAGGAGGCCCGACAGGTGTCCCCGGGGCAGGACGTCACCGGCTACTCCGACGTACGGGCCCTGCGCTGGCTGCCCGTCGCTCCGCCCGTCGACCTGACCGTCACCGCCACCCCCGTCGGGGACGGCCGGATACGGGTCGGCCTCGGCGACTACGCCTCCGTCACCGTGCACCTCGCGGCGCTCCACCCGGCGCCACCGCCCCCCGACCTCTCGCCCCTTACCTCCGGCGGGCCGGCGCCGGTGAGCGCCTCGGCGCTCTACCGGGACCGGTGGATGTTCCACGGCCCGGCGTTCGCCGGCGTCCACGAGGTCGGCACGCTCGCCGCCGACGGCATCCGCGGCACCCTGCGCGCCCTGCCCGCGCCCGGCGCCCTCTTGGACGCCGCGGGCCAACTCCTCGGCCACTGGATGCAGCTGAAGCTCTCCGGCGACCGGCTGGTCTTCCCCGCGACCCTGGACCGGGTACGGCTCTACGGGCCCCCGCCCCGCGAGGGTGCGCTACTGGCGGCCACCGCCCGGATCCGTGCGGTACGGCCCGGCACGGTGCGCGGCGACGTGGAGCTGTGCCGCGCCGACGGCGCCGTATGGGCGCGGCTGGAGGGGTGGACGTACCGGCGCTTCGGTGCCGACGAGCGGGTGTGGCCGATGAAGTTCACCCCGGAGGTGTGCGGCATCGGTGAACCCCGGCCGGGCGGCTGGTGTCTGGCCCGTCGCCGCTGGTCGGACCCGGCCTCGCAGGAACTGGTCATGCGCCGCTATCTGGGCGCGGCCGAACGCGCCCGCTACGAACGGTGCGCCCCGCACTCCCGCACGGCATGGCTGCTGGGCCGGATCGCGGCCAAGGACGCGGTCCGTGAACTGTTGTGGGACGAGGGTGCCGGGCCGGTCTTCCCGGCCGAGGTCGCCGTCGTCAACGACGGCCACGGGCGCCCCCGCCCCGACGGCCCGCTCGCCCGCGGCATCCATGTCTCGCTGGCCCACAAGGACCGGTTGGCCGTCGCCCTCGCCCACCGGTCGGGCCCCGTCGGGATCGACATCGAGACCGTCACCGACGATCCGGGCGCCCTCGAACGGATCGCCCTCACCCCGGCCGAACGCCGCCTGGCGGACGGCCTCCACGCCCGCGCCGCCGCCGGCGGCAGCAGCGACCGCGCCCACTGGCTCACCGCGCTGTGGTGCGCGAAGGAGGCCGCGGCGAAGGCGGCCGGCAGCGGCCTCGGCGGCCGGCCGCAGGAGTGGGCCGTGTCCCCCGCACCGGGCGGGGCCCTGTGGGTGGCCGCCCCGGACGGCGGCCGCCACCTCGTCCACCTCGACTCCGTCCACGACCCGTCCGCACACCACGTCGTCGCCTGGACCGGGCCGCCGCCCGGGGACCGTACGGGCACCGACACCCCCACACTCCCGGAGGCCATCCATGGCAGCTGAGCCCCGCACCGAGCGCACCCGGACGATCGTGGACGAGATCACCGACATGCTGGTGAGCGTCCTCGGCGACGAACTCCTCGTCGTCGGGGAGATCGGCCCGGCCACCACCTTCAACGACGATCTCGCCCTGGAGAGCATCGAGTTCGTCGCCCTGGCCGAGCTGCTCCAGGAGCGCTACGGCCCGTCGGTGGACTTCCTCGGCTTCCTCGCCGAGAAGGACATCGACCAGATCCTGGCCATGTCGGTCGGTGAACTCGCCGTGCACGTCGACCGGGTCACCACCGCCGGCCGGGCCTGCGCGAGCTGAGCGCGCCATGGCCCACACCTCCGCAGGCGGGCTGCGCCTGCACACCCAGCGGCTGCCGGGCCGCGGCGACGGCCCCACCGTGGTCTTCCTCCACGGGCTGGTGATGGACAACCTGTCGAGCTTCTACTGCACCCTCGCCGGGCCCGTCTCCCGCGCCGGCCACCCAGTACTCCTCTACGATCAGCGCGGACACGGCCGCAGCGAGCGGCCTCCCGCCGGCTACGACCGGGACACCGCGGTGGCCGACCTCACCGCCCTGCTCGCGGCCCTCGGGCTCGACCGCCGCCCGGTCCATCTGGTCGGCAACAGCTACGGCGGTGTCCTGGCCCTGCACACCGCGCTCCGCCGGCCCGACCTGGTCGCCTCACTGGTGCTGATCGACGCCCAGCTGACCGGCGACTGGGTCGAGGACATGACCGACACCCTCTCCGTCGCGGCCCTCGGCCTCGAACACAGCGGGCTGCCCGCCCAGCTCGCCGCGCTCGGGCGGCGCAAGGAGGCCCGGCTGGCGGCCGGCGCCGACGCCCTGCTCAACCACACCAGCCTGATCGAGGACATCGCTTCGGCGCCCCCCTTCACCGCCCGCGACTTCGCCGGGCTGCGCTGCCCGGTCCTCGCGGTCTACGGCGCGCACTCCGAACTCCTGCCCGGCGCACGGGAGCTGGCGCGTAGCGCCGCGGACTGCGAGCTGTGTGTGCTGCCCGGCGTGGGGCACACCGTGCTCAACGAGGCCACCGACGGGCTGTGCTCCGCGGTGCTGACCCGGCTCGGCGCCCGTGCCGGGGCGGTGGCCGGATGAGAGTGCTCTTCGTGGTGCCGCCGCTGGCCGGGCACGTCAACCCGACCGTCGCCGTCGCCGCCGAACTCACCGCCCGCGGCCACCAGGTCGCCTGGGCCGGCCCCGCCACCGCCCTGGAGGCGCTGCTCCCCGCGGGTGCGCTGCTGTACGCGGCGGGGGACCGGAGCGCGGCCGAGGGGCATGACGTCCTGCACGCACGCTGGCGCGATCTGCGGGGTGTGGCGGCGCTGCGGTTCCTGTGGGCGGACGTCCTCATCCCGCTCGCCCGCGCGATGCTCCCCGGGGTGCACAGCGCCGTCGCCGCCTTCCGGCCCGATGTGCTGGTGGCCGACCAACAGGCCCTCGCCGGGGCCCTGGTGGCGCGCCGGCACGGGCTGCCCTGGGTGACCTCGGCGACCACCTCGGCGGAGTTCACCCGGCCGTTCGCCGGGGTCCCGAAGGTGGGGGAGTGGGTGGCGCAGAGCATCGCGGCGCTGCTCGCCGACTGCGGCGCACCCGCCGGCTGGGACCCGCGCTTCTCCCCGCACCTCGTCCTGGTCTTCTCCACCCCCGCACTCATCGGCCCCGGCGGGCCGGACCCGGTCGGGCCGGCCGCCGGCCCTGGCGTACCGGGCCCGGGCGGATATCCGCCCCACTACGCCTTCGTGGGGCCCGCCTTCGGGGCCCGTCCGCGGGCCGGCGACTTCCCCTGGCACCGGCTGGACCCCGCCCGGCCCCGGGTCCTGGTCTCCCTGGGCACCCTCAACCGCGAGGCGGGCGCCCGCTTCTACCCCGCGGTCCTGCGCGCCGCGGACGCCCTCGCCGACCGGGCCCAGGTGATCCTCGCCGCCCCCGGCGACCTCGTCGGGACCCTCCCGCGCCACGTGGTGCACCAGGAGTACGTCCCCCAGCTGAGGCTGCTGCCGCACCTGGACGCGGTGCTGTGCCACGGCGGCCACAACACCGTGTGCGAGGCGCTCGCCCACGGGCTGCCGCTGGTCGTGGCGCCGGTCCGCGACGACCAGCCGATCGTCGCCCGCCAGGTGACCGAGGCCGGCGCGGGGGTACGGGTGCGCTTCGGGCGGGCCCGCGCGGACGAACTGCACCGGGCGCTGACCGCCGTCCTGGACGACCCCGCCCACCGCCGCGCGGCCCGCCGCATCCAGGCGTCCTTCGCCGAGGCGGGCGGCGCCACCGCCGCGGCCGACCGCCTGGAGAAACTGCCGCACGGGCCGCGCCTGCACCGGCCCGTCCCGGGCGCCGCCTCGACCGTGAACGAGAAGGGACCGTGAGCCAGATGACGCGAGCGAACCGTTCGGGACGACGCACGCGATGGGTGGCGGCCGCCGCCGTCACGGCCCTGGGCGCGGGCACCGTACGCGCCCGCCGCCGGCTCGCCGCGCTGCCGGTGCTCGACCCGGCACCGCACGACCCCGCGCCGCTGCTGGGCTGGCAGTTGATCACCGCGCCCGGTGTCACGGCCGACGAGACCACCCTGCGCTCCGCGGTCGCCCACGCCGTACGTGAAGGACTCCAGGTCCTGGATCTCGTCCCGGCACAGCTGGACGCCGAGCACACCCTCGGCCTGCTCCGGCTGCTGGACCCCGCGGCCCACCGCACCGACCGCTGCGCTCCGGGCCACGGCGCGGGCCATGCGCTGCTGGTGGCAGAAGAGGTCCTCGAACGGGCCGGGCTCGACGACGCGGAGCCGCCGCGCTCACCGGCCGACCTGCTCCGCCTCGTGCGCACCCTCAAGGAGTACGCCCCCGATGCCACCGGCTGGGCCCTGGCACCCGGCGTGACGGCGCCGCCCCACGACGCACGGTG
The DNA here is from genome assembly GCF_004122755.1 of Streptomyces sp. TM32. Taxonomy (NCBI): domain Bacteria; kingdom Bacillati; phylum Actinomycetota; class Actinomycetes; order Kitasatosporales; family Streptomycetaceae; genus Streptomyces; species Streptomyces sp. TM32. Next base: position 8,095 of record NZ_SDIG01000174.1, on the reverse strand, counting down.
GCACGCCGAGGAGCTGCGCGCCCGCGGCCTGCCGCCGGGCCTGCTGTCCACCGCCCAGCTCGCCGGGCTCGCCCTGCTGGTGAAGTGCTGTGTCTCGGCACCGCGTTGGGGCCTGCCCGCGGCCGCCCTGTACTGCCTGCAGCCCGCCGCCGTGCTGGCCCCGGCCCGCGGCCCGGACCCCGCCGGCCTGGCCCGCGCCACCGCACTGCGTCCGCTGCGCTCCCTGACCACCGCGCTGCGGACCCTGCGGATGCCCCCCGCCGATCCGCCCGAACCGGCCGGCACCGCGGCGCGCCGGGCCGCCTACCTCAGCGAACTCGCCGCCGGCACCGAGCGGTTCCTCGAACCCCGCCGCACCGACTGCCCCTGGTGCGCGGCGCCCGACCTCACCGTGCGGGTCCGGATGCCCGACCTGCTCCAGGGCAAGCCCGGCCGCTTCACCCTGGAGGAGTGCCGCCGCTGCGGCCACATCTTCCAGAACCCCCGCCTCACCCCGGACGGACTGGACTTCTACTACCGCGACTTCTACGAGGGCCTCGGCGGCGAGGGCGCCGCCCTGGTCCTGGGCCGGATGAGCGGTACCTACCGCGACCGTGCCGCACTGCTGCGGCCCTTCACCACCCCCCGGGCCTGGCTCGACGTCGGCACCGCCGCGGGGCACTTCTGCAACGCGGCGCGCACCGTATGGCCCGACACCCGGTTCGACGGCCTGGACATGGGCGAGGGAGTCCACGAGGCCGCCCGCCGGGGCTGGATCACCACCGGCTACCAGGGCCAGTTCCCCGACCTGGCCGACCGGCTCGCCGGCCGCTACGACACGGTGAGCATGCACCACTACCTCGAACACACCAGGGACCCCTTCGCCGAACTCGACGCGGCCGCCAAGGTCCTGGCCCCCGGCGGCCATCTGCTGATCGAGCTCCCCGACCCCGAATCCCGGGCCGGCCGGCTGCTCGGCCCCTACTGGCTGCCCTGGTTCCAGCCCCAGCACCAGCACCTGATGCCGGTCGGCAACCTCAAACAGGCCCTGGCCGCCCGGGGCTTCACCCTTCTCGCCGAGCAGCACGGTGCGGCGCACCAGGGCAACGGCGACTTCCTCGCGGCCGTCGCCCTCCTCGCGAACCGGCTCGCCCCCGACCCGGGCGCCCCCTGGACCCCCCTCCTCGACACCCCGGGCCGCCGCGCCGCCCGACGTGCCGTCCAGGCCATGGCGGTTCCCTGCTACGCCGCCGCCTTCGCCCTGGACGCACTGGGTACCGTGGTGGCCCGGGCCACCGACGGCGGCAACGCCTACCGGCTGCTGGCCCGCAAAGCGCTGGGGTGAGCGCGGTGGACCTGGCCCGGCGCGCGACGGCGGACCCGCTGCTGCGGCTGCTCGCGCACGGCTTCGCGACCACGTACCGGCGGCCACCCGGCGCGGTGTGGCGCGCCCCGTACGCCTTCCGGCTCGCCGCCTCCGCCGTCGAGCCCGGCACGCCGCTCACCGCGGCGACCCCGCGGACCGACTGGGTGGCGGCGGCCAACTGGTATGTCGCCGCGGCCGTCTCCCCGCGCGCCGACGGCCTGCTCCGCTGCGGCTCGCTCAACCACCCGGCCGAGTCCGCCGAGCTCCCCCTGACCGGCCCGGCCGCCCGCGCCCCCGGCTGGGCGGCCCGCCCCTACGCCGTGCTGCGGGCGCTCGCCGCCGCCGGCTTCGGCCGGGGCGGCGCCGATCTGCACGTGAACGCCACCCTGCCCGATGCCGTGGGGCTGCCCGTCGCCGAACCGCTGGAGTGCGCGGTCGCGCTGGCCCTCGCGGACGCCCACGTCGCACGGGGTGCCCGCCCGCTGCCCCGCGCGCAGCTGGCCGAACTCCTCGGCGCCGCCGTACCCGGCGACCACGGGCTGCGCCGCGCGGTGCTCTTCGGCCGGACCGGTCAGCTCCTGGCGGCCGACGGCAGCGCCCGACGGCCGCTGCGCTCCCCGGACGGCGGCCCCGCTCCCTGCCTGCTGCTCCTGACGGCCCGTACCGCCACCGGCAGCGGTACGGAGGACACCGGCGCCGCGGCCGTGGCCACCGGCCTGGCCACCGCGGTCCGCGAAGCCCTCCGCGCCGGCGCCCGGTCCGCCTGCTGGCCGGGCACCCGCCCGGGGCGCAGCGTCCTGCTGCTGATGCCCCCGGACCGGCGCGCGGCCGTCCGCACCGCCGTCATCGGTGCCTTCCGCCGCTGCGGCCTTCCCGTACCGCGCCTGCTGCGGATCGCCGTCGCGGCCGCCGCCCGCCGCGAGGACTGACACCCCCCACACCTGCCGGCCTCCCCCTCAGAGGAATGAGAGCTGATGAGACGAACAGTGAACCTCAGACGCCGGGCGATCGCGGCGGCGCTCGGTGCGCTCGGCCTGATCGCCGTCGCCACCACGGCGGATGCCCAGGGCGGCCGGGCCGCGCTGCCGTCCTACGACCACGTCGTGGTGGTCGTCTTCGAGAACAAGCAGTACGGCGAGATCATCGGCAGCCGCGACGCGCCCTACCTCAACGAACTCGCCCAGGGCGGTGCCGACCTCACCGGAATGAAGGCGCTGACCCACCCCAGCCAGCCGAACTACTTCAACCTCTTCTCCGGCGCCACCCAGGGCCTCACCGGCGACGGCTGCTACACCGCCCAGTCGATGACCGCCCCCAACCTCGCCCAGGAGCTGATCGCGGCCGGCAAGACCTTCGCCAGCTACAACGAGGGCCTGCCCGCCCAGGGCTCCACGACCTGCTCCGACGGCCGGTATCGGCAAAAGCACAACCCCTGGTTCGCCTTCCGGAACGTGCCGCTGGACACCGGTCGGACCTTCGCGCAGTTCCCCCGGGGCGACTTCGGCACGCTGCCGACCCTGTCGTTCGTCATCCCGGACATGTGCAACGACATGCACGACTGCGCCGTCGGCAGCGGTGACACCTGGCTGAAGAACAACCTCGCCGACTACGCCCGGTGGGCCGAGGACCACAACAGCCTGCTGATGGTGACCTGGGACGAGGACAACCTCCTCGGCTCCAACCGGATCGCGACCATCTTCCACGGCGCCCACGTCAAACGGGGCAGCGTCAGTGGCGACTACAACCACTACAACCTGCTGCGGACCTTCGAGGACATGTACGGCACCGGGCACGCGGGCAACGCGGCCACCGCCGCCCCCGTCACCGGGGTCTTCGACACCGGCGGCACCGAACCACCCGGCGGCGGCCTCGAACTCGCCACCCCCGGCCCGCAGACCTGCCGCTTCGCCCAGGAGTGCAGCATCAAGCTCACCGCCACCGGCGGCACGAACCCGCTCACCTTCCGCGTCGCCGGTCTGCCGTTCGGCCTGTCCGCCGACGCGAGCGGCCGGATCGGCGGCAGACCCTGGCAGACCGGCACCTTCCCGGTCACGGCGACCGTCACCGACGCCGCCGGCGCCACCGCCGCCGCCTCCTTCCCGCTCACCGTCAACTGGTTCTGACCGACGGCACGAGGCGACCCACCCGCACCCACCGGCGCAAAAAGGCCCGGGCCCGCCACCGTGCGGTGGCGGGCCCGAGCCGGGTGCGCTCAGCGGCGCCGCACCAGCGGGAACGGCAGCGTCTCGCGGATCGACAGACCGGTGAGGAACATGACCAGCCGGTCCACGCCGATGCCCAGACCACCGGTCGGCGGCATCGCGTACTCCAGCGCCTGGAGGAAGTCCTCGTCCAGCTCCATGGCCTCCGGGTCACCGCCGGCCGCCAGCAGCGACTGGGCGGTGAGCCGCCGGCGCTGTTCGACCGGGTCGGTCAACTCCGAGTAGGCGGTGCCCAGTTCGGTGCCGAACGCGACCAGGTCCCAGCGCTCGGCGAGCCGCGGGTCCCGCCGGTGCTGACGGGTCAGCGGGGACACATCGGTCGGGAAGTCCTTGTAGAAGGTGGGAAGGGTGGTCTTCTCCTCGACCAGGCGCTCGTACATCTCCAGCACGATGTCGCCCCGGCCGTTCTCCGGCTTGACCGGCACGCCCGACTTCGCGCACAGACGGCGCAGCACCTCCGGGTTCGTGTCGGCGTCGACCTCCTCGCCCAGCGCCTCCGAGATCGCGCCGTAGACGGTCTTGACCGGCCAGATCCCCGAGATGTCGTGCTCGACCAGCCGGCCGTGCTCGTCCGCCTTACGGGCGGTGGCGCTGCCGAACGCGGCGACGGCGGCGCCCTGGATCAGCTCCCGGGTCAGATCGAGCATCACGTCGTAGTCGGCGAACGCCTGGTAGGCCTCCAGCATCGTGAACTCGGGGTTGTGCTTGTAGGAGATGCCCTCGTTGCGGAAGGTCCGCCCCATCTCGAAGACCTTCTCCATGCCGCCCACGCACAGCCGCTTGAGATACAGCTCCGGCGCGATCCGCAGATACAGATCGAGGTCGTAGGCGTTGATGTGGGTCTGGAACGGGCGGGCGTTGGCGCCACCGTGGATCTGCTGCAGCATCGGCGTCTCGACCTCCAGGTAGCCCCGGTCGATCAGCCCCTGGCGCAGCGCCTGCACGGCGGTGCTGCGGGCCCGCAGATTGTCCCGCGCGTCCGTCGAGACGACCAGGTCCACATACCGCTGGCGGACCTTGGCCTCCGGGTCGGACAGTCCGCGCCGCTTGTCCGGCAGCGGCCGCAGGCACTTGGCGGTCAGCCGCCACGTGGTGACGAACACCGTCAGCTCACCGCGGTCGCTGGCGCCGATCTCGCCCTCCACCTCGACATGGTCACCGAGGTCGATGTCCGAGCCGAAGCTGTCCAGCAGTGCGGCACCGCTGCCGTCGCGGGTCAGCGCGATCTGCAGATCGCCCGACCAGTCCCGCAGCACCGCGAAGAGCACCCCGCCGTGGTCGCGGGTGAGCAGCACCCGGCCGGCAAGGGTGACGGACTTGCCGGTCCGCGCCCCGGCCTTGAGGTCGGGGAACTCGCCGCGGACCTCACCCAGGGTGTGCGTCCGCTGCACGCCCACCGGATACGGGTCGGTGCCGGCCTCCCGCAGCCGCTCCAGCTTCCGGTGGCGCACCCGTACCTGCTCGGGCAGCGCGGCGAGCTCCTGCTCGTGCCGTTCCTCCTCGGTGGCCGGGCCCGTCTGGACCAGACCGAGTTCGTCCAGCGACGGCAGGCCCGCGGTGCTCGCCGGGGCCAGCAGCCGCTTCTTGTGGCCCTTGCCCCACAGCGTGCCCAGGCTCGGCACGGCGACGAAGCCCTCGGCGATACCGGAGGCCAGACCGATCCGGGCCAGCGCGCCGGCGTCCGCGTAGCACAGGAACCGCGGGTACCACTCCGGGTTGTACTTCGCGTTGGAGCGGTACAGCGCCTCCAGCTGCCACCACTTGGAGAAGAACAGCAGCAGCCGGCGCCAGAACTTCAGCACCGGCCCGGCACCGATCCGGGCGCCCTCCTCGAAGGCGGACCGGAACACCGCGAAGTTCAGCGAGATCCGGCGCACGCCCATCGCCCCGGCCTGCGCGCACAGCCGGGCCACCATGAACTCCATGACGCCGTTGGGCGCGGTGCGGTCACGGCGCATGACGTCCAGCGAGATGCCGTCCTTGCCCCACGGCACGAAGGACAGCAGCGCGATCATGTTGCCGTCGCCGTCGTACGCCTCGGCCAGCAGACAGTCCCCGTCCTCCGGGTCGCCCAGCCGGTCCAGCGCCATCGAGAAGCCGCGCTCGGTCTCGGTGTCCCGCCAGGCGTCCGCCCGGTGGATGACTTCCTGCATCTCCTCGTCGGTCAGCGCGGAGTGGCGCCGCAGGCGGAAGGTCGCGCCGGTCCGCTCGACGCGGTTGACGGCCTGGCGGGTGACCCGCATCTCCCGGCCGTCCAGGTCGAAGTCCTTCACGTGCAAGATGGCCTCGTCGCCGAGTTGCAGCGCACCGAGGCCGCAGCGCGCGAACGCCTTGGCGCCGTTCTCGCTGGCGCCCATGACGGCCGGCTGCCAGCCGTAGCGGCCGGCGACCTCCAGCCAGGCCTCGATGGCCTGGGGCCAGGCCTCGCGGTCACCGACCGGGTCACCGCTGGCCAGACAGACACCGGCCTCGACGCGGTAGGTGACGGCGGCCTTGCCGCTGGGGGAGAAGACCACGGCCTTGTCGCGGCGGCTGGCGAAGTAGCCGAGCGAGTCCTGGCTGCCGTAGCGCTCCAGCAGCGCCCGGATCCGGTCCTCCTCGTCGCCGTGCAACGCGGCTTCCATCCGCTGCGAACGGAACAGCGTGAGCGCGGCGTTCAGCAGCGCCAGCGCACCGAGCAGACCGAGGAGGAAGTTGGTCCAGTGCGGCGGATGCCCCTCGACCAGCCGGCCGCCGACCAGCCCACCGCAGACGCGGTTGGCGGCCCACAACAGCCGGTTGCCGCCGCCGGCCTCCAAGGTGCCCGGCGTCAGCGTCACCAGACCCCAGCCGATCAGCACCGCGACGGCCAGCCCGCCGATCAGCACACCGATGGCCCGCAGGAACGCCCCGCGCCGGGTGATCGCATAGAACTCACGGTGCGAGACGAGCAGCAGCACCAGGACGCCGCCGCACAGCACCAGGGAGAAGGCGAACTCCCAGTAGCCCGTGGCCAGGAACAGTGCGTCCGCCAGGATGACCAGCACCATGTAGGCGACCAGGCACCACAGCGCCACCCGTTTACGGGCGGTCAGCGCCGCCGCCAACAGGAAGAGCAGCACCGCATAGGCGAGGTTCGGCGGCACCGGGAAGGTGAGCGTGTCCAGCCAGTAGATCACCGGATGGAGTCCGCGCCGCAGGGGCCCGATCAGTGCGGTCAGGGCGCAGAAGAGCCCCAGCATGCTGAAGATGATGGCGAAGCCATTGGGGACGCGGCGCCGGAAGCGCCGCCACCCCGTAAGTTGATCCTGGTCCTGCACGGTGCTCATTCCGTCACATTAGGCTCTGAAAAGGGTCAGCTGCTCGGCGCGAGGGCGCTGTTCGTCCGTCGTGGGGATCAGCCGGCATGCCGGTCTCCGATCCCCGTGGTCCTGTCGTCTTTCCCTCGTACGGAGGAGGCGGCGACCTCAGGGGGGTCACCCACCTGGACCTTGCCACAAACCCGCCCCGCCGCCGAGTCGGTGCAACTCCGGCCGATGGTGAAGTTCAGGTCATAGTCGTTGGCGACGTAGGGGACGCCGCCGGGGTCCGCCGGGTTGAGCTCCGCCCGCAGGGTGATGCCGGTGCCCGGCTTCCGGTGCCGCGCGGGCAGCCAGTCCGCCCGGTCCTTGCCGCCGCGGTCCTTGCTCCAGACCCATGATCCGGTCGCGCCGCGGCCGGTGAGGGCGCGCAGGCGGCGCTCCACGGCTTCCCGGTGGGTCACCGGGAAGCCGAACGTGACCGTCACGGGCCGGTCTGCGTCGACCGCGCCGCCCGGAGAGCCGGCAGCGAGTGCCAGCTCGCGGAGCCGGTTCGGCTTCGCGGTGGTCAGCGATTCCTTGGTCGCACCGACATCGCCCTGTGGATTCCTGGTCCGGGCGAGGACGGAGTACTTGGTGTCCGGCGCGGTCTTGGTCCGGGCCGTCCACTCCGTCCCGCCGCCTCCGAGTCCGCCGGGCAGCTTGTGGCCTCTGGGGTCGGTGACCGTTACCTCGGTCAGCACCCCGCCCTGAGCGGTCACCTTGATCCTGTCCCCGGCCTGTACGGTCCGCTCCCCGCTCGCCGCCCCCAGCGCGACCTTCACCGGCTCGCCCTGGGGCGCCGACGACGCGGGGCCCCCGCACGCGGTGAGCGCGCCCACGGCAATCACCGGCAGCACGCACGGAAGCACCCGCAGTGACCGGGAGCGCCGGCGGCGGAGGGGGAGAGTCTGGCTCATACGGGCTTTCCGTCTGCGAGGAGGGGGGGAGGGGCAGGATCGGCCGCTAAGACGAACGAGCGACATGATTCGTTGCAGGGAGTTATGTGATACGCGCCACATGTGGCTGGCAGGGTGTACTGGGTGGCGCGAACGCGCCCCCGCCGCCGGGTATTTGGGGCGCTTTGTGCTATTTGTCCCTCTTGAGGCGCGTGGCGGTGGGTGACGCGGGGGTGGTCACCCACCTGGACCTTGCCACAAACCCGCCCCGCCGCCGAGTCGGTGCAACTCCGGCCGATGGTGAAGTTCAGG
>NZ_SDIG01000173.1:0-12865 GCF_004122755.1 Streptomyces sp. TM32 | reverse complement strand
AGCCCCCTGGCGGCACTGCGCCCCACCGGTTGACCCGGTGGGGCGCAGCAGCGGCCCGCAATTCGCCAACAGCGTCCCGTAGTGGGGACGGGCCGTCGGGACCGTCAGTGGGGACGCGGTGCGCCGTCCGGGCTCCGGCTCAGGCGATGAGGCCCGGGATCGTCGCCTCGTGGGCCTCCTTCAGCTCGCTCAGCGGGATGCTGAACTGGCCCTGGACGTCGATCTCTTCGCCGTCGACCACACCGATCCGGGTGGCCGGCAGCCCCCGCGCACCGCACATGTCCGTGAAGCGGAGCTCCTCGCTGCGCGGGACGGCGACGACCGCACGGCCCGCCGACTCGGAGAACAGCAGGACGAAGGGGTCCAGACCGTCCGGAACCACCACGCGGGCGCCCTTGCCGCCGCGCAGGCACGACTCCACCAGGGCCTGGATCAGCCCGCCGTCGGAGAGGTCGTGCGCGGCGTCGATCATGCCGTCGCGGGAGGCGGAGATCAGCACCTCGGCCAGCAGCCGCTCGCGCTCCAGATCGACCCGCGGCGGCAGACCGCCGAGGTGCTCGTGCACGACCTGCGACCAGGCCGAACCGCCCAGCTCCTCGCGGGTGTCCCCGAGGAGGTAGAGCAGCTGGCCCTCCTCCGCGAAGCCGATCGGCGTACGGCGGTTCACATCGTCGATCACGCCCAGCACCGCGACGACCGGGGTCGGGTGGATCGCCACCTCGCCGGTCTGGTTGTAGAGCGAGACGTTGCCGCCGGTGACCGGCGTGCCCAGGGTCTGGCAGGCGTCCGCGAGACCACGGGTGGCCTCGGCGAACTGCCACATCACCGCCGGGTCCTCGGGCGAGCCGAAGTTCAGGCAGTCGGAGACCGCCAGCGGCTTGGCCCCGGACGCGGCGACGTTGCGGTACGCCTCGGCCAGCGCCAGCTGGGCACCCGCGTACGGGTCCAGCTTGGCGTAGCGGCCGTTGCCGTCCGTGGCGAGCGCGACACCGAGGTTGGTGTCCTCGTCGATCCGGACCATGCCGGAGTCCTCCGGCTGCGCCAGGACGGTGTTGCCCTGCACGAACCGGTCGTACTGGTCGGTGATCCACGCCTTGGAGGCCTGGTTGGGCGAGGCCACCAGCTTCAGGACCTGCGCACGCAGCTCCTCGGCGTTCGCCGGGCGGGCCAGCGCGGCGGCGTCGTCGGCCTGGAGGGCGTCCTGCCAGTCGGGGCGCGCGTAGGGGCGCTGGTAGACCGGGCCCTCGTGCGCGACGGTGCGCGGCGGCACGTCCACGATCTGCTCGCCGTGCCAGAAGATCTCCAGCTGCGAGCCCTCGGTCACCTCACCGATGACGGTGGCGATGACGTCCCACTTCTCGCAGATCTCCAGGAAGCGGTCGACCTTGCCGGGCTCGACGATCGCGCACATCCGCTCCTGCGACTCGCTCATGAGGATTTCCTCGGGCGAGAGGGAGGAGTCACGCAGCGGGACGGTGTCCAGCTCGACGCGCATGCCGCCGCTGCCGGCGCTGGCCAGCTCGCTGGTCGCACAGGACAGCCCGGCGCCGCCGAGGTCCTGGATACCCGCGACCAGTTCCTCCTTGAAGATCTCCAGGGTGCACTCGATGAGCAGCTTCTCCTGGAAGGGGTCACCGACCTGGACGGCGGGGCGCTTGGCGGGCTTGGAGTCGTCGAAGGTCTCGGACGCCAGGACCGAGACGCCGCCGATGCCGTCGCCGCCGGTGCGGGCGCCGTAGAGGATGACCTTGTTGCCGGTGCCGGAGGCCTTGGCGAGGTGGATGTCCTCGTGCTTCATCACGCCGATGCAGCCGGCGTTGACCAGCGGGTTGCCCTGGTAGCAGGCGTCGAAGACGACCTCGCCGCCGATGTTGGGCAGGCCCAGGCAGTTGCCGTAGCCACCGATGCCCGCGACCACGCCCGGCAGCACGCGCTTGGTGTCGGGGTGGTCGGCGGCGCCGAACCGCAGCGGGTCGACGACGGCGACGGGGCGGGCGCCCATGGCGAGGATGTCGCGGACGATACCGCCGACGCCGGTGGCCGCGCCCTGATAGGGCTCGATGTACGAGGGGTGGTTGTGGGACTCCACCTTGAACGTGACGGCGTAGCCCTGGCCGACGTCGACGACACCGGCGTTCTCGCCGATGCCGACGAGCAGTGCGTCGTTCTCGGGGGCCTTCTCGCCGAACTGCTTCAGATGGACCTTGCTGCTCTTGTAGGAGCAGTGCTCGGACCACATGACGGAGTACATGGCGAGCTCGGCGCCGGTGGGACGGCGGCCGAGGATCTCCCGGATGCGCTGGTACTCGTCCTGCTTCAGGCCGAGCTCGGCCCACGGCTGGTCGGTGTCCGGCGTCTCGGCTGCGTGCTTGACGGTGTCGAGAGTCATACGTTGACCAGCTTCTTCAGGATCGAGGTGAAGAATCCGAGGCCGTCGGTACGGCCCGTACCGATCAGCGGCTCCACGGCGTGCTCGGGGTGCGGCATGAGGCCGACGACGTTGCCCGCCTCATTGGTGATGCCGGCGATGTCGCGGAGCGAGCCGTTGGGGTTGCCGTCCAGGTAGCGGAAGGCGACCCGGCCCTCGGCCTCCAGCATGTCGAGCGTCCGCTCGTCGGCGACGTACCGGCCGTCGATGTTCTTCAGCGGAATGCTGATCTCCTGCCCGGACGAGTAGTCCGCGGTCCAGGAAGTCTCCGCGTTCTCCACCCGCAGCTTCTGATCACGGCAGATGAAGTGCAGATGGTTGTTGCGCAGCATGGCGCCGGGCAGCAGGTGGGACTCGGTGAGCACCTGGAAGCCGTTGCAGATACCGAGGACCGGCATACCGGCCTTCGCCTGCGCGATCACGGTCTCCATCACCGGCGAGAAACGGGAGATGGCCCCGGCCCGCAGATAGTCCCCGTAGGAGAAACCCCCGGGCAGCACCACGGCGTCGACCTGCTTGAGGTCCTTGTCGCGGTGCCACAGCGGCACCGGTTCGGCCCCGGCGACCCGGACCGCGCGCTGGGTGTCGCGGTCGTCGAGCGTGCCGGGGAAGGTGATGACCCCGATCCGCGAGGTCATGAGTCGACCCGCACGGTGAAGTCTTCGATGACGGTGTTGGCGAGGAAGGTCTCGGCCATCTCATGGATGCGAGCGAGGGCGGCGTCGTCGACCGGACCCTCCACCTCAAGTTCGAAACGCTTGCCCTGACGGACGTCGGCGATCCCCTCGAAGCCCAGGCGTGGCAGTGCGCGCTGCACCGCCTGCCCCTGCGGGTCGAGGATCTCCGGCTTGAGCATGACGTCGACTACGACGCGTGCCACTGGCACTCCCGGTGGTGTGGTGCGTAAGGCGGTGTCCTCACAGTACCGTGTTCGAAAATCTACGCGCATAGATATACGGCAGGCCCGATCACGGTCCGGTATCGACAGGAGCGCGGCTCAGGAAAAATTCTCGAAAAGATCCGGGGTCCGGATTGCGGGAAGACACGCTGACAAAATTAACTGGGCTTCACAATGCAATGCCCATCGCTGTACAAATGAAAAAGCATTGATCCCAATCAGCCGGATCCGGAGCATCACCCCATGTCAACAAGGGGTCGCTCCACGAAAGGACCGATATCCGTGGCGCAGCGCGTAGTAGTAACGCTCTCCGATGACATCGACGGAGGAGAAGCCGCAGAGACGGTCGCCTTCGGATTGGACGGGAAGTCGTACGAGATCGACCTCAATCCCGCCAATGCGAAGAAACTGCGCGGTGCCCTCGCTCCGTTCGTCGAGGCCGGCCGCAAGCGGGCCAAGTCCGGCAAGGCCTACCACCGCACCGCGGTGACCCCCGACCCCGCGGCCGTCCGCGCCTGGGCCCGCTCGAACCAGATGGACGTCCCGCCGCGCGGGCGGATCCCGAAGAAGGTGTACGAGGCCTTCAACGCCGCCAATCACTAACCGACTTAGCGGCGTCCCCCGGCCCGGGCACAGCCGACTTGCACAGCACCCCTACTGATCAGCTAGAGTCTGGAACACGCCGAGGGGCGAGGCCGACAGGCCGGACCTCACGGAGTCACGCGGGTGTAGCTCAGTAGTAGAGCGCCCCCTTTCCAAGGGGGAGGCGCAGTGTGCAATCCCTGTCACCCGCTCTGACGGCTCGACCGGTCCAATGGATCAGGTAGAGTAGCTGTCGCGCCGCTCGGTGAAAGCCGAGTGGATGCCTGCGGACGTAGCTCAGTTGGTAGAGCGCAACCTTGCCAAGGTTGAGGTCGCGAGTTCGAGCCTCGTCGTCCGCTCAGAATAAGAAGGCCCCGGTCATCACGACCGGGGCCTTCTTCATTTCCCTGGATCCACTCAGGCACTCCGGCACTTCGGTCACTTCCCGCACTCCCGACACGGGCAACTGACATTTGTCCCCAGCTGTGGTGACGGGCAGGCAGCACGGACCGGAACCGTGATCCGGAGAAACGCCGGACGCATGAACAACGGGGAGAAAACCGCCGCGAACGGCGCCGGAAGCGCCCATTCCGGGGGCGATGTGAGGGACATCACCGGCGTTTGCAGACGCTATGCCGCCGGCCGTCCGCTGCCCGGACGGCCGGCGGCAGCGGAGCGGTACCGGCGGCCGGAGCCGTTCGAACGGCCGGCAGGGCCAGGAGGCCGGGCGCGGGCCCGGCTGCTCCGTCGGCTACGGCAGGGTGGCGAGGCTCTCGGGTTCCCGGTGTGACCCGAAGGGGATTTCCTCCGGTTTTCAAAGGGGCCGTGGAAGGCAGCACCGGAGAAGGCGTCAGGGAAGTACGGGACACCGCACGGGCAATGCCGCGGCGAAAAACCCGACAGTAACCGGGAGTGCGCCCGTCTGCTGCCCCCGGGCCGGGCCGAGTTGACACTTCCGGGCCGCAACAAGTCCACGTCGGACACTTCGCCGGTTATCCCGGTCGCCGGAGCGCTCGCGGGAAAGGGGCAGTTGGCGGAATGGGCCTGGCCCGCACCGGACTGGCGGCCGAAACGATGCCGCACGGCGTCCTGATCTTTGCCCTCCGCTCCCCTTCACCGATGCCTGTGCCTCTCCGCACGGCGTGCGGAAATGGCGTCCCAGCGGCTGCGCACCGCTGAGGGACCCGATCGGGAAATCCTGACCGGCACCGCGCGCTCCTGTGTGGCGGTGGCCACATCGCCGCGGGGTGAGGTGGCGGGCTGCCGGGCGGTGATCGTGACGAGCCACGGGCGGCCGGGGCATCGAAGCGGGCGCTGGAGGCGGCGGTGCGGGCTTCGTGCCGACGACGGTGTCGGTGCTGTGACCGGCCGGTATCATCCGCGCCGTACGCGCCGGAAGCCGTTGTGCGAGCCCGGAGTTGGTGGCGGGCGCGAGCGGCGCCGGGGGCTCGCCGTCGGCCGTCCGGGAGCCCGGACCGGGGGAAGGCGCGGTGGCCGGGGCGCCGGTCGCGGAGGTCACCCGGTGGGCGTCGACGGCGCCGGGGGCGGTTCGGGAGCGCCGCTCGGCAGTGGCCGCGAAGCCGGGCACGGAGAACTGCCGTGCGGCGGCGCGGCTCACCCGCCGGCGAGGTTGGCTATAGTGGTCCCCGCACCGCGCGGCGGCGACTGAATCCAGGAGCCTTGTGCGGGGCATGCGGACGTAGCTCAGTTGGTAGAGCGCAACCTTGCCAAGGTTGAGGTCGCGAGTTCGAGCCTCGTCGTCCGCTCAGCAGGGGAAGACCCCGGTCGGTAGAGATATCGGCCGGGGTCTTTTCGTGCGCCCGGGCCCTCGGGGCCCGGGCCGGGAAGAGCTACGACCAGGGAAGACCCGTGAGGCGTTCGTAGGCCTCGGCGTACTTGGCGCGGGTGCGCTCGACGATCTCGGGCGGGAGGGCCGGCGGCGGCAGCTCGCCCGTGCGGTCCCAGTCCGCGGCGGGGGAGGTCAGCCAGTCGCGGACGAACTGCTTGTCGAACGACGGCTGGGCGCGGCCCGGCTGCCAGAGATCGGCCGGCCAGAAGCGCGAGGAGTCGGGCGTCAGGACCTCGTCGGCCAGGGTCAGCCGCTCCCCGTCGAAGCCGAACTCGAACTTCGTGTCGGCCAGGATGACGCCGCGTTCACGGGCGATGTCGCGGGCCCGGCCGTAGACGGCGAGGGTCGTTGACCGCAGGTCGGCGGCGACCTCGGCACCGACCTGGTCGGCGACCTCCTCGTAGGAGACGTTCTCGTCGTGGTCGCCCACGGCGGCCTTGGTGGCCGGGGTGAAGATCGGGGCGGGCAGCTCGGAGCCGTCGACGAGGCCCTCGGGGAGGGCCAGGCCGCAGACCGTACGGGTCTGCCGGTATTCGGCCAGGCCGGAGCCGGTGAGGTAGCCGCGGGCCACGCACTCGACGGGGACCATGTCCAGCGACTTGCAGACCAGGGTGCGGCCCGCCCAGTCGGCGGGGGCGCCGGCCGGGACGTCGGTGGACAGGACATGGTTCGGGGCCAGGTCGGTGAGCTGCTCGAACCACCACAGGGACAGCTGGGTGAGGATGCGGCCCTTGTCGGGGATCTCGGTGGGCAGCACCCAGTCGTAGACGGAGGTGCGGTCGCTGGCGACCATGACCAGCTCGCCGGCGGCGTTGCGGTAGAGGTCGCGCACCTTCCCGGTGTGGAGGTGGGTGAGCCCGGGGACCTCCACCGGCTCAGGCTTTTCTACAAAACCGGGCACGCTTCCTCCGCGTAGGTTGATCCAGGAATCCCCTCGATTCTCCCTCACCCGGGGCGGTGCTGACGGGCGGGGGCCGGATGCGCCCCGGCGGCGGTGATCGTCGCCCGCCGGAGCGGATGCCCCGGCGAGCGATCGGCGCGAGGACGGTCACCAGGGTGCGGGCTCGCGTCGCGGGGTACGGCAACGTTTCTGCCGGCGTGGGCTGCCTGGTTCAGTCGCGTTTGCAGATGCGGTCGAGGAGGTTCGCGGTGGCACGCTGGATGCGCTGGTCGACATGGCCGGGGCGGTCGAGGGCGGGGGACCAGGCGAAGGTGCCGGAGGCGAAGACCCAGGCGCCGCTGGGGGCGCGGTAGAGGGAGGTCTCCTGATGGCGGCGGGCGCCTTCGCTGTCGCGGTACGGGGAGTGGGCGAGCAGGATGCGTTCGCTGTGGTCGGGGAGGCTGGTGCGGGGGAAGTAGCGGTCGGCTTCCCCGGCGACCAGGCCGGGCAGTTCGTCGCCCTCATGGGCGCCGGTGGCCTCCCACAGCCAGTGCGCGCCGTTGCGGACGACCAGGGGCGCCGGCTCGGGGACCCGTCCGGCGTACTGGATACCCATCAGCCGCTGCTCGGGGTCGCCCAGCTCGCGCCAGAGCGCGGGACGGCCGGGGCCCTGCCGCTTGCGGCACTGGAGCAGCGAATCCGGGCCCGAGGGCGACGGGGAGAGCTCGACCTGCCAGTACATGGTGTTGGCGGACAGGAAGACGAGGGAGGTGCCGGTGTCGCGGGCGCTCTCGACCGTGCGGCGCATGGGCACCGACCAGTATTCGTCGTGGCCGGGGAAGACCAGGCCGCGGTAGCGGGACGGGTCGACCCGGCCGGCGTGCAGGTCGCGGGCGTCGGCGTAGGCGAGGTCGTAGCCGTAGCGCTCCGCCCAGCGGATGAAGTCGTAGGCATGGCCGACGTGGAGGGGCAGTCCGGCGCCGGCGTACGGGCGGTTGAAGGAGACGGTGGTGGCGGCGTCGCCCTCGCCGAGCAGCGCGCCCTGCTCGTCCCAGGCGTGGTAGAGGCTGGCGCCGGTGCGGCCGTCCTCCGGGTAGAGGTTGTAGGCCTGCCAGGTGATGTCGGGCAGCAGCAGGAGGAGGTCGGCGGGCTGGTTGTCGCGGACCGTGAAGGGGATGTGGGAGCGGTAGCGGCCGTCGGCGGTGGTGAGCACGGCGACATAGGCACCGAGGTTCCAGTAGGTGGGGACCTGGAGGCGCCAGGACAGCCACCAGTGGTGGCAGGAGACCGTGCGCTCGACCGCCATCGGGGGCGGCTGGACGATGCCGGCCAGGCGGGGGCTGGTGGTGACCTTGTGGGCGCCGGTGCCGCCGTAGTGGCCGATGCGGTAGATGTCGATGCTGAAGGGCTGGGGCGGATCGACCGAGACCCGGAAGTCGATGGCCTCGCCGGGAGCCACCGCGCCGGTGCCGGCGAAACCTTTGATCTGGCGGTGGACGTCATCGGCGGTGCGGGGGCCGTTGTGCTTGTGGGGTGCGGGCTCGCGCAGATCGCCCTGGGCCACGGCGGGGTCGACGTACCAGGGAACGATGCGGCCGGATTCGAAGTACGTCTCACTGCCGCGCAGCCAGGGCAGCGGGCCCTGTCCGAACGGGTCCGTGACCGCGTGCGCCAGCGCGCCCGATTCCCAGCGCCTGATCTGATCCGTCGCCACCTTCCACTCCCCTCCCGCATCCCCCGTCGGCCCCGGCCGACGGTCCGGTGCTGCGCCCGGCTGGGCAGACCCGGCCGGCCATCCCCCAGCACATCACATTACGCACTCACTTCGTCACCCTTCGTCGTGAATTTAGAGGGCACCGCCCCCGAAATGCGAACTGGAAGGGAACATTCAGCCGGTGGGGCGAGCGGCCCCGGACGACCGGCCCGGATCTCGCTGCCCGCTGCGCGTCCTTGCGGCAGCGGTTGCGGGCAGGTGCGGCCGTTGAGTCATACCAGCCGGACCGGCTTTTCGGGGCGGACGCCGACGGTCGTCAGCCAGCCGCGGAGCGGCCCGGCATCCCCGTCGTCGACCAGGCTGAGCACCGGGCGGCCGAGGTCTGCCCGGCGGGCGCCGTCGACCAGCAGCGCCGGGCCGTCGAGCCAGTCCAGGCCCGGGGTGGCACCGGCGGTGTCGACGGCGGCGCAGCAGACCATGGCGGTGACGTGGTCGGCCAGGAGCTCGCGGCCGGTGCGGGGCGGTTGCAGCGGGAACAGCGGAAGGCCGCCCTCGGCCATGCCGTCGCCCCAGGCCACGCCGATGGCGGCGTCCTGCTCGCAGCGGCCGCGGGCGGCCTGGCGGGCCGCCTCCTCGCGCTCCTCCCGCTCGACCTCCGCACCCAGCCGGGCGGCCACAAGGTCGCCGGCGCGCTCGTCCTGGGCGAGCCGGTCGATGACCCGCGCCAGCGTCGGGCCCGGGGCCGGTGCGACCGGCGGGCCGTCGGCGGGCGGCAGGCCCTCGGTGTGCGGCGGGCCGTCGGCGGGCGGGCTCACGGCCGGGCCGCCGTCGGGGCCGGGCGCTGCCGGGCGGCGGCCCGCGGGCGCACGGGCCGGGGAGTGGGCGTACGTGAGGGGCGAAGCGGCGGGGCCCGGGGCCGCGGCCCCGGTCGCGGGCGGGGCCACGGGAAGCACGGTGGCCGGAAGATTGTCGAGAACGCGATGGAGGCGGGCGGCCTCCAGGCGCCACTTCCGGTCCACGACCTCTTCCGGATACTGCTGCCAGCCGACCGGTGACCAGTCGGGCCCCGGCTCGGCGGGGCCGCCGTGGAAGAGCCGGGCGGCCAGCAGGGAGGCGGCGCGGTCGATGGCGCCCGGCTCCTCCAGCAGGTCGCAGGCGGGACGCTCGCCGAGGCGGGAGGCGAAGCCGTCGGCGAGGCGGTCGCGGCGGGAGAGTTCGGTGAGCGCGGAGACCACGCCGGCGTCCAACCGCGACGGCCAGCGGCCCATCCGCCAGGCGGGCAGCGCGACCCGGGTCAGCAGCCGGTCCCAGCCCGCGTACGCCAGGCCGACCTGCTCCTGGGCGACGATCCGCAGGCCGTAGTCGACGTTCTGGGCGCGCTCGGAGGCGGCGGCCGCGACGGCGCGCTCCATGATCGTGGCGTGCTCGCGGCCGGCGCGCAGCAGCAGCCGCGCCACCCGGCCCACGAAGCGCAGCGGCAGGCTGCGCAGCCGGCCCCCGGCGCGGGCCGAGACCGCGACGGCGGCGTCCAGGCCGCGGATGAACCGGCGGGCGGCGGCTATGTCGGGGTGGGCCGAGGGGCCGGTGCCGGCGACGACAGGCGCCAGCAGCGCGCGCAGCTCGGCGACCCGCATCCACCACAGGAACGGTGAGCCGATGACCAGGACGGGTGCCTCGGGCGCCCGGCGACCCGCACCGTCCGGTCTGCGGAGGCGGCGGGGCGGGCCGTGTGCGCGGTGGGTGCGGTCCTCCAGCCAGCTGTCGCAGTCCGGGGTGAGCGCTATCGCCGAGGGCGCGGGGACCTCCAGGCGCTCGGCGAGATCGCGGACGAGGCGGTAGAGGTCGGGGGCCGATTTCTCGGAGATCGGCACGGACGGGCTGAGGGCGGGCCGGGCGCGCGCGACGACGGCGGTGACCAGCCCGGCCAGCAGCAGGCTGACCACGGCGCCGCCGGCGATCCAGCCGGCGAGGTCCCAGCCGGCGCCGAGCCGGCCGGTCGCCCGGCCGGCGAACAGCACCACGGCCACCGCCGCGGGCAGCAGCGCCACCGCCCTTGCCGTGCTGCGGATCCGCAGCACGGCAAGGGCGCGGGCACGCGCCGCCAGGACGCCTGTTTCCGGACTTGCCACGAGCCTGTACACCCCCTGCTGTCCTGACGGAGCCGGACGGAGAGAACACGGGACGGACGTACGAGATGTGCGCGTCGGGTGGTGCGCGCGTGCGCACTCCACCACCACTGTGGCACCGGCCACTGACATCGCAATGCCGGTGAGCCAGTTGCCGGACGCCACCGCGGCAACCGTGCCGGATTCCGGCACGACCACCGCAGGACGCTTGCGCGGCACCCTAGTTGGGGGTGCGCGCCCCGTCAGCGGGATATGTGGTGCGGTCACCCGATGGAATGGCTTTGGGCAAAGCCGGGAACCGGTGCCGGGATGATGTGGGCAGTGGGCGATTCGGCCCTGTCTGCACCCACAAAGACTGGGGCATATGCCACGGTATGTGACATATGCCCCAGAAGAGATCTCGCCGGCCGGAGCGGGTACGCCCCGCGCGCCCGCTCCCGCTACGCGCCCGGCGCCTGAACCGCCTCGTCCGCGACCTTGGCGGCGATGTCCGTGCGGTGCTGGGAGCCGTCCAGCCGGATCCGGTCCACGGCGCGGTAGGCGCGCGTCCGGGCGGTGGTGAGGTCGGCACCGGTGGCGGTGACGGACAGCACCCGGCCCCCCGCGCTGAGCACCGCGCCGGAGTCGTCACGCTTGGTGCCGGCGTGCAGGACGTAGGCCTCCGGGGCGTCCTGCTCCGCGACCTCGGCCAGGCCCGCGATGGGGTCGCCGGTGCGCGGGGTGTCCGGGTAGTTGTGCGAGGCGATGACGACCGTGACCGCCGCGTCGTCGCGCCAGCGCAGCGGCGGCAGGGCGGCGAGGTTGCCGGTGGCGGCCGCGGTGAGCAGCCCGCCGAGCGGGGTCTTGAGGCGGGCGAGGACGACCTGGGTCTCCGGGTCGCCGAAGCGCGCGTTGAACTCGATCACGCGCACCCCGCGGGAGGTGATCGCCAGGCCCGCGTAGAGCAGCCCGGAGAACGGGGTGCCGCGGCGGCGCAGCTCGTCGACGGTGGGCTGGAGGACGGTGGCCATGACCTCGTCGACCAGCCGGGGGTCCGCCCAGGGCAGCGGGCTGTACGCGCCCATGCCGCCGGTGTTGGGGCCCTCGTCGCCGTCGTAGGCGCGCTTGAAGTCCTGGGCGGGCTGGAGCGGGACGACGGTCTCACCGTCGGTGACCGCGAAGAGGGAGACCTCGGGGCCGTCGAGGAACTCCTCGATGACGACCCGGTCGCAGGCCAGGGCGTGCGCGCGGGCCGCCTCGACGTCCTCGGTGACCACCACGCCCTTGCCGGCCGCCAGCCCGTCGTCCTTGACGACGTACGGCGCCCCGAAGGCGTCCAGGGCCTCGTCGATCTCGTCCGGGGTGGTGCAGACGTAGCTGCGGGCGGTGGGGACGGCCGCGGCGGCCATCACGTCCTTGGCGAAGGCCTTGGAGCCCTCCAGCTGGGCGGCCTCCGCCGACGGGCCGAACACCGGGATGCCGCGGTCGCGTACGGCGTCCGCAACGCCCGCCACCAGGGGCGCCTCGGGGCCGACGACGACCAGGTCGGCCTGCAGGCCGGCGGCGAGGTCGGCGACGGCGGCGCCGTCGAGGGCGTTGACCCCGTGCAATTCGGCCACCTCGGCGATGCCGGCGTTGCCGGGAGCGCAGTGCAGCGCGGTGACGTCGGGGTCGAGGGACAGAGAGCGGCACAGGGCGTGTTCGCGGGCGCCGCCGCCGATGACGAGGACCTTCACGGTGGCAGCCTAGACGAGAGCGTCGGCCGGCCGGACGCCGGCCGGGCCCGGGCGGCAGGCGCGCGCGAAGCGGCCGGAAACCGTACGTCGCCACGGTGGCAACTCTTTCGGGTGAGTTGCCCGATGCCCCTATACCCGACATGGCACTCCTTCCGGGCGGAAAGAGCGTGATCGTGGGGCCGACGCCAGCCGTTCGGCGGTAGGAAGGGGGCTGCGTGCAACGACCGTCCCGGATGTCACGCGTGCATCGCACGTATCGGAAGAGAGCATTGGAGAGGGAGTGCACGGGTGAGTCAGCCGGAGATGCAGCCCGAGGGACCCCCTCGGGAGGGCGGCAGCCCCACGCGGGAGAACGGCCGCCGGGCCTCCGGCCGGAGGGATCTTGCGGGGCGGGTCTTTCCGCTCGGCGACTGGGGAGAGCCGGGCGACCGCCTGGACGCGCTCTATCTGTGGACCGAGGAGGGCGCGCTGCGCGCCGCCGACTGGTATCTGCACGACCGGCTGGGCAAGCGGCGCGGGGCGCGGGTGCTGCGGCTGGGTGCCGCGGCCGGGGTGACGGTGGGTGGGGCGCTGCCGCTGCTGGATCTGACCGGGGTCTGGGCGGTCGCCAGGTCCCGCATCCAGCCGGCCGTCACCCCGAAGTACCGGTCACCGCCCACACACACCGCCGCCA
>NZ_SDIG01000172.1:0-12959 GCF_004122755.1 Streptomyces sp. TM32 | reverse complement strand
CGACAGCCCCACCCCGGCCGCGCCGTCCCACGGATACGCGCCAGGCGCCTCCTTCGCCGTGATGTACATCCCGCGCTTCGGGCCCGACTGGGCCAAGCCCGTACTGGAAGGCACCGCGGCCGGCGTACTCAAGCGTGGCCTCGGCCATTACGACCGCACCGCGCACCTCGGCGCGCTCGGCAACTTCTCCGTCGCCGGGCACCGCCGCACCTATGGCGACCCGTTCAAGGACTTCCCACGGCTGCGCCCCGGCGACGCCGTGGTGCTCACCGACGGCACGACCTGGTTCACCTATCGCATCGACAACCGGCCCTACACGACGCTGCCCGGCGATATCGGCGTGATCGACCCCGTGCCGCCGAAGTCCGGTTTCGACGGCCCCGGGCGGTATCTCACGCTGACGACGTGCGAGCCGGAATGGGGCCACAGCCACCGGCTGATCGCCTGGGCACACCTGGACGCCACCCAACCCGCGGCACAGGGAAGGCCATCGGCTTTGACCGGCTGACCCACCAGCGCCCGTCCTCGCCCCTTACTCTGGTCTCGCAAACGACATCGTCATCGGCATCGGCAAGGGGACAGCGACAGCATGTACGGCTGGATCTGGCGGCATCTGCCGGGCAACACGTGGGTGAAGGCGCTGATTTCCCTGGTGCTCGCGCTGGCGGTCGTCTTCGTACTCTTCCAGTACGTCTTTCCGTGGGCGGAGCCGCTGCTCCCCTTCAATGACGTCACTGTCGACCAAGGGATGGCAGCCGTCCGATGACCGCACGGATTCTCGTCGTCGACAACTACGACAGCTTCGTCTTCAACCTCGTCCAGTACCTCTACCAACTCGGTGCCGAGTGCGAGGTGCTGCGCAACGACGAGGTCGCCCCGCGGCACGCTCAGGACGGCTTCGACGGGGTGCTGCTGTCGCCCGGACCCGGCACTCCCGAGCAGGCCGGTGTCTGCGTCGACATGGTCCGGCACTGTGCGGAGACCGGCGTCCCGGTCTTCGGCGTCTGCCTGGGCATGCAGTCGATGGCAGTCGCCTACGGCGGTGTGGTGGACCGCGCTCCCGAGCTGCTGCACGGCAAGACCTCGCTCGTCGTGCACGAGGGCGCCGGCGTCTTCTCCGGGCTGCCCACGCCGTTCACCGCCACCCGCTACCACTCCCTGGCCGTCGAGCCGGACACGGTCCCCGACGACCTGCTCGTCACCTCCTGGACGGAGGCCGAGGACGTCCCCGGCGGACGGATCATCATGGGCCTGCGGCACCGCGAACTACCGGTCGAGGGCGTGCAGTTCCACCCCGAGTCGGTCCTGACGGAGTGGGGGCACCGGATGCTGGCCAACTGGCTCGTCGAATGCGGCGATGAGGGGGCGGTGGAGCGCTCGACGGGGCTGGCCCCGGTGGTCGGCAAGGCCGGCGCGTGACCGCCTTGCGCCCCGAGCGTGAAGGCAGTTCCCACGAGCCCTACGATCCGGACCGGTCGTACGCGGCACAGGGCCCGTACGGGCCGCAGGAGTCCCACGGGCAGCCCGACGCCTTCGAGGAGGCGGTAGGGAAGCTCAACGACCCCCTGAACGATCCGCTGCCGGGCCGCGCGAGCCCGGCACCCGCGCCCCCTGCCTTCGGCCAGCCGGGCCGGGGGCGCCGGCGGGGCAAGCCGGCGCAGGAGGGCGTCCAGCACGGCTCCCCGTGGTTCCGCCCGCATGTGGAGCCGGATCCCTCACGGCCGGTCCGGCAGCCGTACGAGCCTCCCGCGGCCGCCCCGGGCCAGGGTTACGGCGCCGCCCCCCGCCCCGTCTCGGCCGAGTCGATAACCCGGCCCTATGCCGCGCCTTCGGCCCCGGTGCCCCCCGCCCCGGCTCCGGCCGCCGCATCCGTCCCCGCGCCCTGGCGGAACGACGACGAGACCATGGCCCTGCGGCAGGCCGAGAAGCCCGACGGCGACACCGTTTCACGTGAAACCGAGGCGACGGTTTCACGTGAAACGGCGGCAGACCCTACGCCCACAGGCGGCAGGGCGGCCCGACGCAAGGCCGCTCAGGAAGCCGCCAAGCGCGGCGGCCGGCGGGGGCGCCACGGCGGGACGGCCGGCACCACAGCGGCCGCTGAGACGGCCGCCGACTCCGCTGCCGCTGCGCCCACGTCCCGGGTCGAGGCCCGGCGGGCCGCCCGAGCCGCCAAGGACAGCCCCAGCCTGATCGCCAGCCGCGCGCTGGGCGAAGTGTTCATCACCCTTGGCGTGCTGATGCTGCTCTTCGTCACCTATCAGCTGTGGTGGACGAACGTCCGGGCCGAGGAGGAGGCGGGGGGCGCCGCCACCAACCTTCAGCACGAGTGGGACAGCGGCGGCGGCGAGAAGAAGAACCTCGCGGACGGCGAGCGCTTCGGGATCATGTATATCCCCAAGCTCGATGTGAAGGCCCCGATAGCCGAGGGCATCGACAAGCACAATGTGCTGGACCACGGCATGGTCGGTCACTACGACAAGAACAGCGGGATCAAGACGGCGATGCCCTGGGACAAGAAGGGCAACTTCGCGGTGGCCGCCCACCGCAACACCCACGGCGAGCCGTTCCGCTACATCAACAAGCTCACCAAGGGCGACAAGATCGTCGTTGAGACGCAGAGCTCGTACTACACGTACGAGATGGAGAGCATCCTCCCGCAGACCTCGCCGAGCAACACCAGCGTGATCGGCCCCGTACCGCCCGGCTCGGGCTTCACCGGCCCCGGCCGCTACATCACGCTGACGACCTGCACCCCGGAGTTCACCAGTACCTTTCGGATGATCGTCTGGGGCAAGATGGTCGACGAGCGGCCGCGGAGCAAGGGCAAACCGGATGCGCTCACCGGCTGAGTGAACAAAAGAGGGGTGCTACGCGGTGACTGCCACCGGAAACGACCAGGAACGCGACCGGTCCGCGCCGCCACTCACGCCGCGACGGACGCGCAGAGCCGTCGCGTCCGTCGTCAGCGTCATCGGTGAGCTGCTGATCACGGCCGGGCTGATCCTGGGCCTGTTCGTCGCCTATTCGCTGTGGTGGACCAACGTGCTCGCCGACCGTGCCGCGCACCAGCAGGGCGACCAGGTGCGCAAGCACTGGGCGAGCAGCGGGCCCAAGGGGCCGGGGGAGCTCGACACCAAGGACGGCATCGGCTTCCTGCACGTACCGGCGATGGACAACGGCGACGTGCTGGTCAAGAAGGGCACCGATGCCGAGGTCCTCAACGAGGGCGTGGCCGGCTATTACACCAAGCCGGTCAAGTCGGGGCTGCCGAAGGACAAGAAGGGCAACTTCACCCTCGCCGCGCACCGCGACGGCCACGGCGCGAAGTTCCACAACATCGACAAGCTCAAGGACGGCGACCCGATCGTCTTCGAGACCAAGGACACCTGGTACGTCTACAAGGTCTTCGCGACGCTCCCGGAGACCTCGAAGTACAACGTGGACGTCCTCGACGAGGTCCCGAAGGAAGCCGGCAAGCACAAGGCGGGCCGCTACATCACCCTCACGACCTGCACCCCGGTCTACACCTCTAACTACCGCTACATCGTCTGGGGCGAGCTGGTGCGCACCGAGAAGGTCGACGCGGACCGCACACCCCCGAAGGAACTGCGCTAGCCGGCCGGTCCGGGGCCGGCCGGGGGCCGGCCCTGCCTCCTCCCGTCTGCCGCCCCAACTCCCGGCGAGCCCCCGGCCCCCGGCGAGCCCCCGGCCCAGCCGGCGTGCCCCCGGCCCAGCCGGCGTGCCCCCGGCCCAGCCGGCGTGCCCCCGGCCCGGCGTCTGCGGCCAACGCAAAGCCCCGGCACCCTTCTCAGGTGCCGGGGCTCTGTGCTGCGTCGTCGGTACGGACCGGCTAGCCTCCGAACGCTCCGCCGAAGAAGCCGCCGCCGCCGCCGTCATTGCCGCCGTTACCGCCCCCGCCCCCGCCGCCGATGGTGGTCAGCGTGACGGTGGTGTTCGCGGGGTCGGACGGCGTCTGTGCCGCCGGGTCCTGAGTGACCACGCGGGCGTTGTCGTCCGTCGCACTGCCGCCGGCGAACTGGATGTTCTTGAAGCCGGCCTGCTGGAGCGTCTTCTTGGCGTCCTTCACGGTCTGGCCGACCACGCTCGGCACCGGCGTCTGTGCGCCTGCCTTGCCGACCGTGAGGTTCACCGTGGAGCCCTTCTTGGCCTGGGTGTTGCCCTCCGGGCTCTGGCTCTGCACCTTGCCGACCTGGTTGGGGTCGCTGACTTCCTGCTCGGTCTTGGTGACCTCGAAGCCCTGGGCCTTCAGCTGCTGCTCCGCCGCGGCGGCGTCCTGCCCCGTGACGTCCGGGACCCCCACCTTCGGGCTCTCCGTGGCGATGGACAGCGTGATCTTGGTGTTCTTGGTCTTCTTCGAGTTCGCCTTCGGGTCCTGGTCCGCGACGGTACCGGGGTCGCGGTCGGAGACCACGGGCTTGCTCTCGATATTGGTGAAGCCCTTGTCCTGGAGATCCGAGCGTGCCTCGGCCTCGGTCAGGCCCGTCACACTGGGCACCGAGATCTGCTCCCGGCCCGAGCACAGCGTGACGGTGACCGTGTCGTTCTTCTGGATCTCTCCGCCGGCCTCCGGGCGCTGCTCGGTGACCTGGCCCTTCTTGACGTTGTCGCAGGCCTTGCGGCCCCCCTCGGCGACCTTGAAGCTGCCGTTCTGCCCGAACGCCTTGGCTTCCTTGAGGGTCTTGCCGACGAGGTTGGGCACCGGCGTCGTACCGCCCTTGTTGCCCTTGGTGAACATCGCCTGGGCGATGAAGATCGCACCGATCAGGACGAGGACGGCCGCCAACACCAGCAGAATCGTCGAGGTGTTGCTCTTCTTCTGGCCGCCACCGCGCCGCCGGTCGCCGCGGTCGTCGTAGCCGTAGCCCCCGTCGTCCGGGTTCATCGGCGGAAGCATGGAGGTCTGGCCGGCCGGATCCTGCGGACGCAGCATCGTGGTCGGCTGGTCCTGGTTGAAGCCGGCCGCGCCCATCGCGGAGGTCGCCGCGACCGGCTGGCCCTCCAGCGCCGCCTCGATGTCGGCGCGCATCTCGTCCGCCGACTGATAGCGGTAATCCGGGTCCTTGACCAGCGCCTTCAGGACGATGGCGTCCATCTCCGGCGTGATCTCGGGGTCGAAGTTGCTCGGCTTCTGCGGCTCTTCACGGACATGCTGATAGGCCACCGCGACCGGCGAATCACCGACGAACGGCGGCCGGACGGTCAGCAGCTCGTAGAGCAGACAGCCGGTGGAGTACAGGTCGGAGCGGGCGTCGACCTGTTCACCCTTGGCCTGCTCGGGAGAGAGGTACTGTGCCGTGCCGATGACGGCCGCGGTCTGCGTCATCGTCATCCCGGCATCGCCCATGGCCCGGGCGATGCCGAAGTCCATGACCTTGACCTGGCCGGTGCGCGTCAGCATGACGTTGGCGGGCTTGATGTCGCGGTGGACGATGCCGGCGCGGTGGGAGTACTCCAGCGCCTGGAGGACACCGGTGGTCATCTCCAGCGAACGCTCGGGCAGCAGCTTTCTTCCGGAGTGCAGCAGCTCACGCAGGGTGGAGCCGTCGACGTACTCCATCACGATGTACGGGATCGAGACGCCGTCGACGTAGTCCTCGCCGGTGTCGTAGACCGCGACGATCGACGGATGGTTCAGCGAGGCGGCCGACTGGGCCTCACGGCGGAACCGGGCCTGGAAGGACGGGTCACGGGCGAGATCCACCCGCAGCGTCTTCACAGCTACGGTGCGGCCCAGGCGGGTGTCGTGCGCGAGGTACACCTCGGCCATCCCACCGCGGCCGAGCACCGAGCCCAGCTCGTACCGGCCGCCGAGGCGACGCGGCTCTTCCATAAGCTTCTCCAGCCCTCTCCGTCAGTCCCGACCGCACCGGTGTGTGGTCCGGCGGTGTGCTGTCCGGGCATACCGTACCCGGCACGCCTTACCGGATCCGGCCGGAGCCGCAACCTGATACGTGACCGGTATTGGCGTGATCCGTATCACTTCTGGCCTTCGAGTACTGCCTCCATCACGCGCTTTGCGATCGGAGCAGCGAGTTTGCCGCCGGCGATGTCGTCGCGGAGGGTGTCGGATCCCTCAATGACGACAGCGACCGCGACGGGGGTGCCCTTGTCGGTCTTCGCGTAGGAAATGAACCAGGCGTACGGGTTGTCCTTGTTGTTCTCGCCGTGCTGCGCCGTACCGGTCTTTCCGCCGACGGTGACGCCGGGAATCTGTGCGCTGGTTCCCGTGCCCTTCTGGACGACGGTCTCCATGATGCTCTGGACCTTCTGGGCGTTCTCCGGGCTGAGCGGCTGGCTCATCTCCTGCGGCGTGTGCTGCTGGACGACATTGAGGTTCTGCGCGACCAGCTGGTCGACCATGTACGGCTTCATCAGCTTGCCGCCGTTGGCGACCGCCGAGGCGACCATGGCCATCTGCAGCGGCGTGGCGCGGTTGGAGGCCTGGCCGATGCCCGCCTGGGCGTTCTGCGGCCGGTTGTCCTTGGGGAAGATGGACTCCGCGGCGCGGACCGGGGTGTTGATCCCCGGGTCGTTGAAGCCGAACTTCTCCGCCTCGGCCTTCATCTTCTTGTTGCCGAGATCGGCGCTGATCTTGCCGAACACGGTGTTGCAGGACCAGCGCAGCGCCTCCCGCAGGGTGGCGTCCTTGCAGGGGATGTTGCCCTCGTTCTTCAGCTCGACGCCCGAGGTGTCGGGGAGCGTGTAGGGCAGCGGCGAGTTGGTCTTGGTGTCGACGTCGGTGTAGAGACCGTTCTCCAGGGCCGCCGAGGCCGTGACGACCTTGAAGGTGGAGCCGGGCGGGTAGGTCTGGCGCAGCGCCCGGTTGAGCATCGGCTCGTCGGGGTCGTTCTTCTTCTGCAGCGCGTTGTACGCCTCGGCGTCCTTGTTGCTCATCCCGGCGAACGACGACGGGTCGTACGACGGGGTGCTGGCCAGCGCCAGGATCGCGCCGGTCTCCGGGTTGATCGCGGCGACCGCGCCCTTCTGGTTGCCGAGCCCGTCGAAGGCGGCCTTCTGGGCCTTGGCGTTGAGCGTGGTCACCACGTCGCCGCCCTTCTGCTTGCCGCCGGTGAACATGTCGACCGTGCGGCTGAAGAAGAGCCGGTCGTCGGTGCCGGTGAGGATGCCGTCGTTCAGCTTCTCCAGCTGGTTGGCGTCGAAGGCCTGCGAGGCGTAGCCGGTGACCGGCGCCCACATCTTGCCGTTCTTGTACGTGCGCTTGTACTTGAAGTCGCCGCTGTCGGTGGTCGTGGAGCCGGTGACGGCCTTGCCGTCGACGATGATGTTGCCGCGCGGCGTGCTGTAGCGCTCGATGGCGACCCGGCGGTTGTGCGGGTCGTTCTTGAGCTGGTCACCCTCGACGAACTGCACCCAGTTGACGCGGACCAGCAGAGCGAGGACGAGCAGGCCGCAGAAGATCGCGACCCGGCGCAGGGGCTTGTTCACGGGCGGACCACCTGGGTCATCTCGGCGTCGGTGGACGGGGCGGGGGCCGGCGCCGGGCGGCGCGCGGTGTCGCTGATCCGCAGCAGGATGGCGACCAGTGCCCAGTTGGCGATCACGGACGAGCCACCCTGGGCGAGGAACGGCATCGTCATACCCGTCAGCGGGATCAGGCCGGTCACGCCACCGGCGACGACGAAGACCTGCAGGGCGAAGGCGCCGGACAGGCCGATCGACAGCAGCTTGCCGAACGGGTCACGGGCGGCCAGCGCCGTACGGATACCGCGCTCGATCAGCAGGCCGTAGAGCAGCAGGATGGCCATCAGACCGGCGAGACCGACCTCCTCGCCGACGGTGGCGAGAATGTAGTCGCTCTTTGGCGCGATGCCCTGGATGAGGCGGGAATAGCCCTGGCCCAGACCGGAGCCGAGGATGCCGCCGGACCCGAAGGAGTACATCGCCTGGGCGGTCTCGGTGACACCGCCGTTGGACAGCTCCAGCGGGTTGAGCCAGTTGTGGACACGGACCTGGACGTGCGACTCGAACGTCGCCACCGCGACCGCGCCGCCCGCGCTGAGCAGCAGACCGAACACGATCCAGCTGGTGCGCTCGGTCGCGACGTACAGCATCACGACGAACAGACCGAAGAAGAGCAGCGAGGTACCCAGGTCGGTCTCGAAGACCAGGATCATCAGGCTCAGCGCCCAGATGACGAGGATCGGGCCGAGGTCGCGGCCGCGCGGGAGGTAGAGCCCCATGAAGCGGCGGCTGGCCAGCGCCAGCGCGTCCCGCTTCACCATCAGATAGCCGGCGAAGAAGATCGCGATGATGATCTTCGCGAACTCACCGGGCTGCAGGGAGCCGAGACCCGGAATCGTGATCCAGATCTTCGCGCCGTTGACCCCGGGGAAGAACACCGGCGCCACCAGCAGCACCAGCGCGACCACCATCGAGATGTAGGTGTAGCGCTGCAGGACACGGTGGTCCTTGAGGAAGATCAGGATGGCCAGGAAGATGGCGACGCCGAACGTCGACCACATCAGCTGGTTGGGCGCCATCGCCTTGCCCAGCGAGTGCTCCTGGTCCAGCCGCCAGATGAAGATCAGTCCCAGGCCGTTGAGCAGCGTGGAGATGGGCAGCATCAGCGGGTCGGCGTACGGCGCCCACTTGCGGACGACGAGATGCGCGACGGCCGCCAGCAGGCCGAGGCCCAGGCTGTAGCCCAGCACACCGGCCGGCACCGAACCGTCCTTGGCCAGGCCGACGTTGATGTACGCGAACACCGGGATCAGCACCGCGAAGACGAGCATCGCCAGCTCGGTGTTGCGGCGGCTCGGGGCCCCGATCGTGCCGATAGTGGTGGTGTTGGTGGTACTGCTGCTCATGAGATCTACGGCCCCCTACGCCCTCACTGCTGGGTGCTGCAATTCTTTTCCAGCTTCAGCTGTTCCTCGGAGGGGGCCTGGCTGGGAGTGGCTTTGGGAGACGGGGACACGGGCGCGGCGAGCGTGCCCGCCGTGCTGGCGCCGCTGTTCCTGTCCGTTCTGTCGGTGGTTCCGGGCCGGGTGCTCGGGGATGCGGACGAGGACGGCGTACCGGGCTTGGGTGACGTGCCTGTCTTGGGCTTGCTGGGGTGCCGGGCGGCCTCGCGCTCGGCGGCCTCGCGCTGTTCCTTGCTGCGGCAGGCGTTGGCCTGCCGGCTCAGCTCGGAGACCTTCTCGCCGCCCTGGGAGCGGTTGTCGACCGCGATCGTCTCCTTGACCTGGTTGCGCTGGTACAGCGGCAGGTACTTGAGTTCGATCTCGGGGTGATCCTCGTCCACGCCGTTGAGCTTTATCCACGCGAGGTCCTGGCTGATGCCCCGGTAGAGCGCGACGTGGTCGTCCTTGCTGCCGACGAAGTACTGGGTCTGCGTCCAGCGGTAGCCCGTGTAGAGCCCGCCGCCGACGACCGCCAGCGCCAGCGCGATCAACAGGGACCGCTTGATCCACCGTCCGCGCGGACGGGGCTTGACGAAGTCCTCGTCCATGAACGCGCCGAACGAGCCCTGTGGCGGCCCGCCGATCTCCGTATCGCCGCTGCCGGGCGGCCCGAACGCGCCACCGGGCGCCGGGTGCCCCCCCGGCCGGCCGAGCTCGGCGGCCCGGGCGGCGGGCGTCTGCAGCGTGCTCGGGTCGCTGAGCTGGTGCTGGTTCTCCGCGACGGCACCGACGACGACCGGGGTGTCGTTGAGCTGCCCCGCCATGGTGTCGTTGCCGTCCACGTCCAGGACGTCGGCGACGATGCAGGTGATGTTGTCGGGGCCGCCGCCGCGCAGGGCGAGCTGGATCAGCTCCTGCACCGTCTCGTGCGGCCCGTGGTAGCTGGCGAGGGTCTCTTCCAGCGTCTGGTGGCTCACGACCCCGGACAGGCCGTCCGAGCAGATCAGATACCGGTCGCCGGCCCGCACCTCGCGGATCGACAGATCGGGCTCGACGTGATCGCCGCTGCCCAGCGCCCGCATCAGCAGTGACCGCTGCGGGTGGGTGGTGGCTTCCTCTTCGGTGATCCGGCCCTCGTCGACCAGCCGCTGCACCCAGGTGTGGTCCTGGGTGATCTGGGTCAGTACGCCGTCGCGCAGCAGGTAGGCGCGCGAGTCGCCGACGTGCACCAGGCCGAGCCGCTGTCCGGTCCACAGCAGGGCGGTCAGGGTCGTGCCCATGCCCTCCAGCTGGGGGTCCTCCTCGACCATCATCCGCAGCTGGTCATTGGCGCGCTGTACGGCCGTGCCCAGGGAGGTGAGGAGGTCGGAGCCGGGGACGTCGTCGTCGAGCTGGACGAGGGTGGAGATCACCTCGGAGGAGGCGACCTCACCGGCGGCCTGGCCGCCCATGCCGTCGGCGATGGCGAGCAGCCGTGGCCCGGCATAGCCGGAGTCTTCGTTGCCCTCGCGGATCATGCCCTTGTGCGATCCGGCGGCGAAGCGCAGTGACAGACTCATGCGCACCTCACCCGTCGGCTCGGGGTACAGCCGGTCTCGTCGAGCCACACTGCCCACCCTCCGGTCGGGAGCACACCGAGGTCCGTCGAGTGGACCGTCGCGGCTCGCTCGCTCCGCTCGCTCATTGTCGTACTACTTCCGCAGCTCGATGACGGTCTTGCCGATGCGGATCGGGGCTCCCAGCGGAATCGGTGTCGGGGTCGTCAGTCGGGTCCGGTCCAGGTACGTGCCGTTGGTGGAACCGAGGTCCTCGACGATCCACTGGCCGTCACGGTCCGGGTAGATCCTGGCATGCCTGCTGGACGCGTAGTCGTCGTCCAGCACGATGGTGGAGTCGTGCGCACGGCCCAGGGAGATGGTCTGGCCTTGGAGGGCGACGGTGGTACCGGTCAGCGAGCCCTCGGAGACCACCAGCTTGGTGGGGGCTCCGCGGCGCTGGCGGTTGTTGCCGCGGCCGCCTTCCTGGCGGCGCTGCGGCGGCGGCGCGGCCGCCTGGCGCTGCGCACGTGCTTCCTGCCCGCCGCGCCGGGCGGCACCGCGCTGTGTGACGCGCGTGCCGAACAGATCGCTGCGGATGACCTGAACGGCCACGATGACGAACAGCCACAGTACGGCGAGGAAACCCAACCGCATGACCGTGAGGGTCAGCTCTGACATGCTCCCCGCTTCACCCTTCGGCTTGCCGGTAAACGATGGTGGTACTGCCCACGACAATCCGCGAGCCGTCGCGGAGATTAGCGCGAGTGGTGTGCTGCCCGTCCACCACGATGCCGTTCGTGGAGCCCAGATCCTGGATCATGGGGGGCGTTCCGACCCGGATCTCACAGTGACGCCGGGAGACACCCGGGTCGTCGATCCGTACGTCGGCGTCGGTGCTGCGGCCCAGCACGAGCGTGGGGCGCGAGATCTGGTGGCGGGTGCCGTTGATCTCGATCCAGCGCCGCGTCTGCGCGTGGGGCTGCGGTCCGGCACCGGGGGGTGCCGTACGGGGTGCGGACTGTGCGCCGCCGGGAGGCGGGGACGAGGGCATGGGGGGCGCGCTGACGTGCCCGCCGCCGGGCTGGCCGCCACGGGGCATCGCGGCGGCGCGCTGGGCGGCCGCCGGGCCCGAGGGCTCCTGGGACGAGCTGGAGGCGAGCGTGCGGCTGCGGACGCGGTACAGGCCGGTGTCGAGATCGTCGGCCTTCTCCAGATGGACCTTGATCGAGCCCATGAAGGTGTACCGCTGCTGCTTCGCGTAGTCGCGGACCATGCTCGAGAGCTCGTCGCCGAGCTGCCCGCTGTAGGGGCTCAGCCGCTCGTAGTCAGGGGTGCTCAGCTCGACGATGAAGTCGTTGGGGACGACGGTGCGGTCGCGGTTCCAGATGGTGGCGTTGTTGTCGCACTCGCGCTGCAGGGCGCCGGCGATCTCCACGGGCTGTACCTCGGACTTGAACACCTTGGCGAAGGTGCCGTTGACGAGACCTTCGAGACGCTGCTCGAAACGCTTCAGTACTCCCACGGGGCACCTCCTTCCTCAGTCTTCGTCGGGGTCGTCCTGATCGAGTCGTCCTGATACTGCTTACTGATCGTATCCACGCGTAGGGAAATCGGCTGGTTCCCCTTTCCCGCCTTGAGGACGAGTGTCGCCCCTCACAGGGTTGCCCGGTGCTTGTCTGCTCCTTGTCCACTGCTTGTGCACTGCGATCGTAGATGTGCCCCGAAGACAGTGTCCCGCAACCGCACACCGATCCGGCCGGGCGGGGCCCGGAGTCGGTCGTGGCACGGAGCCTGCCCTTCCGGCCGGCCCGGAGGCAGGCCGGTGCGCACGCTCCGGTTGCGGCTACCGCGAGTGTGAACCCTCGGGGCAGTGCTCGGCCAATGCCCGAGGCGCGGCGGGGTGCCGCCCGCAGGCCCCCGCGGGGCGGGGACCGGGGGAAAGGCGTGTGAAGACACCCCCGTCAGCGTGCTAATGTTCTGGATGTCGGCAGGCGCTCGCACAAGACCCGGACGGAACACCCCGGATCGCGTGAGAGGATCAACCGGCAGCACCCATGCGCGGGTGGCGGAATAGGCAGACGCGCTGGATTCAGGTTCCAGTGCCCGAAAGGGCGTGGGGGTTCAACTCCCCCCTCGCGCACAGATGAGACCCCCGGTCTCCGGAGAAATCCG
This sequence comes from Streptomyces sp. TM32, assembly GCF_004122755.1. Taxonomy (NCBI): domain Bacteria; kingdom Bacillati; phylum Actinomycetota; class Actinomycetes; order Kitasatosporales; family Streptomycetaceae; genus Streptomyces; species Streptomyces sp. TM32. The sequence goes on along the minus strand of NZ_SDIG01000172.1, from coordinate 361 downwards.
GAGACCGGGGGTCTTTCGTTGTCTTCGTCACGTTGTTGCTCGGGTCACGCGGTGGTCCGGGGTGCGGGGTACGTCCGGGGGCACGGTTGTCTCGCTCACGGGTGCGGGATGCCCGCTATGTGTGGCTGCCCGCTGGCTCGCAGGCCGTGGTGACGTGAGGCTTACGTCACAGAATTGATCTTGGGCGTGATTTAGCCGCCGTGGCTTGTTGCCGCCCTCCTGGCGTGGCGGTCTCCCCGGCTTGGGTGCGGGGATGAATCGGGCTTCCAGGTACGGGAGTTGGGTGGTTGCGGGGGTGGCGGCGACCACCGCGCCCGAGGCGTCGTAGAGCGCGGCCCAGCAGCAGGGTCGCGCTCTACGA
>NZ_SDIG01000017.1:0-69263 GCF_004122755.1 Streptomyces sp. TM32 | reverse complement strand
CGCCATCGCCCCGGCCGGTACGGACACACAGCCGGCCGTGGTGCCCTTCCCGTGGACGTGGAGGAAGATACCGGCGCCGCGGCCGTGCACCGGACGGTGGTAGTTGAAGCCGCTGACCAGGGCCCGGCTGTACTGCGTGGGGTGGTCCGCCAGCCGCTCGGACTCGGCGGCCGCGCAGTCCGGCGGCAGGGGCGCCACCCAGCGGTTGTAGGAGGCCGAGTGGTTGTCCTCGCACCACCAGGAGTCCGCGCCGACCCGGCGGTAGGGGACGGTCGTGCCGGGCGGCGCCGGGGCGAGCCCGAAGGCGAACGGCAGGTCGTACAGCCCGGTCGGGGTGGTCGAGGTCCCCTGCACCCGGGTGCGGCCCTCGGTCAGCCCGTGGGCACCGAACCGGGCCGGTGCCCAACCGGCCCGCCGCCAGCGGCCGTTGTGGCGCTGCCACCACGTCACCGTCCCCGTGGTGGCGCGTGGGGTGCGCGCACGGGCGGTGATGAGCTGGTCGCCGCCCCCGGTGTCCGCCATACGGGAGGGCAGCGGGACACGGGAGCCGGCGGGTGGCGCGGCGGCCGCCGGGGCGGGCGCGCAGAGCGCGAGGAGCAGCGCGGCAGCCGCCGGCAGCACCGCGGACCGGCCCCCGGCCGCCCGGCCCGCGCCTCCGGCTGCGTGCGGGGAGCCGGCCGCGGCCGGGTGCATCGTCCTGGTGCGCGTCATGTGCATGACCGCACGGTAGAGCCCGGCGGGCCCGCAGCGCGCCGTCCGATCAGGTCACCTATGCCGCCCACGGCCCCGGCGCAGTCCGTCCGCCGCAATCCGCCGTGCGCGGGGGCCATGGACGGGCGAAACTCGGGTACGGGGCCCATGTGCCACTAGACGTCTCATTCTGGAGGCCCACCGTGCAGCGGCAACCCCATACGCGCAGCGGTCACACGCTCGACCTCGACCGCGAGCCGCAGCCCACCCCGGATCCGGGAGGCCCGCCGCCGAACCCCGTCCCGGACCCGCTGCCCGGCCCGCCGAGCCCGCCCGGCCAGCCGGACCCCATCCCGCCGGAACCGTCGCCGATCCCGCGGCCGCCCGGACCCGATCCCGACCCGGTCCCGGAGCCGTCCCCGGCCCCCTCGCCGCTCTCCTAGGAGCCGCCCGGACCGACGCCCCATATTCCGCGGGTGCCTCGCCCGCACCCTCAAGGAGGTGCTGATCATGGCCATCGCCACGGTCAACCCGGCCACCGGCGAGACCCTGAAGACCTTCGACGCGCTCAACGCCGGCGAGATCGAAGACCATCTGGTCCGGGCGGACCAGGCCTTCGAGGAGCACCGCCGCACCAGCTTCGCCCGCCGCAGGGAGCTGCTCCGCAAGGCCGCCGAGCTGCTCGACGCCGACCAGGACGGCATCGCCCGCACGATGACCACGGAGATGGGCAAACCGCTGGCCCAGGCGCGCGCGGAGGCCGCGAAGTGCGCCAAGACCATGCGCTGGTACGCCGACCACGCCGAGGAGCTGCTGGCCGACGAGCAACCCGACCCCGCCGACGTCAGCGACTCCGGCGCGGCCCGCGCCGTGGTGCGCTACCGCCCCCTCGGCACCGTCCTCGCGGTGATGCCCTGGAACTTCCCGCTCTGGCAGGTCGTCCGGTTCGCCGCCCCCGCCCTGATGGCGGGCAACACCGGGCTGCTCAAACACGCCTCGAACGTGCCGCAGACCGCGCTGTACATCGAGGAGCTCTTCCGCCGCGCCGGCTACCCCGAGGGCTGTTTCCAGACCCTGCTGGTCGGATCCGGCGCCGTCGAGGACATCCTGCGCGACCCGCGGATCGCCGCCGCGACGCTGACCGGCAGCGAGCCGGCCGGCCGCGCGGTCGCCTCGGTCGCCGGTGACGAGGTCAAGAAGACCGTCCTCGAACTCGGCGGCAGCGACCCGTTCATCGTGCTGCCCTCCGCCGACCTCGACAAGGCGGTCCGCGTAGCGGTCACGGCGCGTGTCCAGAACAACGGTCAGTCGTGCATCGCGGCCAAGCGGTTCCTCGTGCACGACGACATCTACGAGGCCTTCGCCGAGCGGTTCACCGACCGGATGGCGGCGCTGACCGTCGGCGATCCGATGGACGAACAGACCGATGTCGGGCCGCTCGTCAGCGAACAGGGCCGCTCCGACCTGGAGGAGCTCGTCGACGACGCGGTGCACAAGGGCGCCGCGGCGCTGTGCGGCGGACGACGGCCGCCACAGCACCGCACGGGCTGGTTCTACGAGCCGACGGTGCTGTCCGGCATCACCCCCGGCATGCGCATCCACTACGAGGAGGCCTTCGGGCCGGTGGCCACGCTCTACCGCGTCGCCGACGTGGACGAGGCGGTGCGGATCGCCAACGACACGCCGTTCGGCCTCAGTTCCAACGCCTGGACCCGGGACCCGGACGAACAGGCCCGGCTCGCCCGCGATGTGCAGGCCGGCGGTGTCTTCTTCAACGGGATGACCGCCTCGCATCCGGGCCTCCCCTTCGGCGGCGCCAAGCGCTCCGGCTACGGGCGGGAGCTGTCCGGGCACGGCATCCGGGAGTTCTGCAATATGACGACGCTCTGGTACGGGCCGGAGGACTGAGCGGCACGGGGCGGGGCCCGTACGGGGCGCTCGACAGGACCGGCGGACGCCCGGTCACTTCGCCCCAACGCGCCCGCCCCGAAGCGGTTTTCGTCCTGGAGCTCAGGGTGTACGTTCCCATCAGGCCGAGTCGGCCCACGGCCAGGTCGGCCGGCTCGGCCGCCCCTCTCCGATGGTCCTCTCCGATGGACCAGGCTGATCAAGCGTCATCAGTGCGTGGTGCACGGGGAGTCGACGCAAACAGTCAAGCCGGAGCAGCCGGCCAGAACAGTCAGGCCGGATCGTCGGGCACCGCGAACTCGCACCACAGGGCCTTGCCCGCACCGCGCGGCTCCGCGCCCCAGCGGTCCGCGAAGGCCTCGACCAGCAGGAGCCCCCGGCCGGAGGTCGCGGTCTCCCCGGGGCTGCGCCGCCGCGGCCACCGGCTGGAGCGGTCCTCGACCTCCAGCCGGATCCGCCGGGGGGTGCCGGGCAGCAGCTCCACGGAGACCAGGGCTCCGCTCTCGGTGTGGGTCAGCGCATTGGCGATCAGCTCGGAGGCGGCGACCTCGATGTGGTGGCTGACCGAGCCCGCCCGCCACTGGTCCAGCGTGCGGCGCAGCGCCGCGCGGACCTCGGCGGTGCCCGAGGGGTCGGCCTGATGGACGTGCAGCCGCAGCCGGGGTGTGGTCGCGGGTCCGGGGCCGGGGAGCCGGTGCAGCAGCAGGAGGGCCATGTCGTCCTCCGACCCGGGGGCGGCCCACAGCTGGTCCGAGAGCTGGTCGGCCAGGGCTTCCAGCTCCGTGGGGCCCTCGCGGACCGCCTGGGACAGTGCGTCGATGCCGGAGGAGATGTCGTGGCCGGGCTGCTCGACCAGCCCGTCGGTGCACAGCAGCAGCGTCGACCCGGGCTCCAGGAACAGCTGGGTCTCCGGGAAGTGGTCGTGCCCGAAGGCGGTGGCCAGCCCCAGCGGCAGGCCGCCGCGGACCTCGGGCCAGTCGATGTGCCGGGAGGAATTGCTGATCAGCGGGCCGAGGTGGCCGGCTCGGGCGAGGTGCAGCGCCCCGGACTCCAGGTCGGCCTGGATGTAGGTGCACGTGGCGAAGCGCTCGGTGTCCAGCTCGGACAGAAAGCGGGAGGCCCGGACCAGCACGGTCTCCGGCGAGTGCCCCTCGCTGGCGTAGGCCCGCAGTGCGATCCGCAGCTGGCCCATCACCGCGGCCGCATGGGTGTCATGGCCCTGGACGTCGCCGACCACCAGCCCGGTCCGTCCCTGGGGCAGCGCGATCACGTCGTACCAGTCGCCGCCGACGTCCCGACCGACGCTCGCCGGGTGGTAGCGGACGGTGACCGCGCCGCCCGCGATGGGCGGCAGCCGGCGCGGCAGCATCGTTGCCTGCAGCCCCGTGGCGAACTCCCGCTCCTGGTCGAAGAGGGTCGCCCGCTGCACGGACTGGGCGACCACACCGGCCAGTGCCAGCGCCAGATTCCTGGCCTCCGGCGACGGCGCCGCGGGCTCCGCGTTGAACAGCCCCAGCGCCCCGATGACGGCGTCCTGCGCGACCAGCGGCAGGAATGCCGCGCTGCCCGTCGGCAGCACCTCGGTGTACGGACGCAGCCGCGGAAAGCGGGCGATCAGATCACTCCGGCTGCCGAGGAAGAGCGGGCGCCGCGAGCGCGCCGTGTCGGCCAGCGGCAGGGTGTCGTCCAGCCGCGAGGTCATCATGTCGTCGGGCACCTCGCCCTCCAGACCGGCGGCGGCGATCACCTCGAACCGGTCGTCCGTGACCAGTCCCAGCAGCAGCCCGTCCGCGCCGAACCTCCGGGCACCGCCGCTGTCGGTGAGCACCTGGGTCACGTCCTTGACGGACAGCGCGCGGGCCAGCGCCGCGGTGGTCTGCTGCACCATCACGGTCTGCCGCTGCCGCTCCTGATGGAGCGAGCGCAGCAGCGCGGAGTCCGCCAGCTCTCTGGTCGCCTCCCGGACGATGCCGATGATCCGGTACGGCATGCCGTCCGCGTTGTGCAGGATCCGCCCCTGGGCGTGGGTCCAGCGCTGGGTCCCGTCGCGGCACTGGACCCGGAAGTACACGCCGTAGGACGAGTGGCCGTCCCGCAGGGCCTGGGTGAGCGCCTCGTCCAGCCGCAGGCCCTCTTCCGGAGGCACCCGGGTGACCAGGGACATCGGCGCCCCGTCGTATTCGCCCGGGCGCAGATCGAAGACGTCCATGGCATCGGGGTCCAGATCCATGAACCGGCGGTCCAGATCCCAGTCGAAGGTGCCCATCCGGTTGAGTGACAGCCGCTCGCGCAGGCCGATGGGCTCATGGTGGGACACCCCGGGGGCGGCCTCGGGGACCGGGCGCCGGTCCCCGTCGGCCCGGGGGTCGTAGTCCTCGCCGGACGGTTCCACGATCGGGCCGGTCATGGCGCGTCACGCCTCGCGGCCCGGCGGCCCGGGGCGCGCCGCCCGACCCTGGCCGGGCAGCGGGGCATCAGGGCAGGCCGCGCCGCGCCGAGCACGTCTCGTGCCCTCGGTCGCGGGCCGTTGACCGGGGCCGATATCCACCGGAACGCGGCCATGCGAACACCCTAGGCGCGGGTCCGAAAACCCGCATTCCGGCGCCGCGGCCTCCCCTTGGCCCGGTCTGCGGAGGCCCGGGGCGGCACCGGCGTGGGGAGCCGTCCTCGGCCCGGTGCCGCCCCGGGAACGGCCCCGCCCCGGGAACGGCCCCGCCCCGTCAGGCGTGCGCCGGCACCTGGGCGGACACCGGCCGGGTCTGCCGCGTCCGGTGCGCCAGGGTGGCCTTCCGGGTCGCCACGTCCACCGTGTACGCCTCGATGGTCAGCCGCGCGCCGGACACCTTCAGCATCATGAACCCGTGGTCGGAGAAGTTCTGCCAGGCCGCCGGGTGCCCGAAGTGTGCCTTCCCGTTCTCCGTCTTGGCCGACGCCCCGCACACCACCTGCCGGGTGCCGCCCGTACGGGCCGTCGGCTCCAAGATCTGCAGGGTGTGATCGTGGCCGGACAGGATCAGATCGGCCCGGCCGGCCACCACGTTGTCGTACATGTCCTTGAGGTGGACGCCGCTGGTGTAGTTCCCGATCTCGAACCCGTCGTAGGAACCGGCGCTGCCGTGCTTGCCGTTGTTGAGGTACGGGTGGTGACCGAACACCACCTTCCAGCGGGCGCGCGAGGCGCGCAGCGCGCCGTCCAGCCAGTTCCGCTGCTCGCGCATGTACGGCCCGTCCCAGCGGTAGCGCGGGTCGATCTGGGCGACGTACGACGACCACGGAATCGTGTCGATCGCGAAGAACTCCACCAGCGGATCGGCGGCCGGCAGCGGCACGCTGTAATAGCGGCTCGGCATGTACCAGCGCCGCGAGGTGGCGGCGTAGGCGACCTCGCGGTCACCGCGGGACGGGTCGCCGCCGCTGCCCGGAATGAGCCCCGAGCAGTCGTGATTGCCCAGCACCATCAGCCACGGCACATCGATACCGCTGTTCGGCTTCTCGAATTTGTCCTGGAATTCCGAGTCGTCGTCGGATTCCGGCCCGTTCTCGTAAATATTGTCGCCGAGGCCCACCGCCAGGCCGACCCCCTCGGCCCGGCAGACATCGCGCGCGGCGGCGGCCACCGCGTACTGCGCCTCGTCGCCCGTCCCCGCGTCACCGGTGACCAGAATCGCGAACTCGCCCTTGCCGTTGGGGTGTTCGGGGAACGGGAAGGCTCCCGGGGCCCCGCGGCGGGCGGCGGCGGAAGCGGGCGACTGCCCCGGCGACGGCAGTACCGCGAGCGCCGCACCGGCCATCGCGCCGCCGAGCAGCGTCCGCCGGTTCACGAAGGGCATCGTGCGCCCCGTCGTAGGCATCGACGGCTCCCCGGCCGTCGTCGCCGAGCCGGTGTGCAGCCACTCCTGCTCGGTCATGTCCGCCTGCGGCGGGATCAGTTCGTCCTCACACATGCCTGGATTTCTTTCACGGCCGGCCGAGGCGGTGGTGACGGAATGATGAAGCGGAAGTGGACGTATGGAGGCCGGGAGCTGTGAATCTACGGATCGGTAACAAAGCGTGTTCCGGGGGGTGTCAGGGCGTGAGCGGCGCCCCCTGGGGGCCCGGTGCGCGGCCCCCTGAGGGGCCCCGGTACCCGGCCCTCCGAGTGGACCCGGTGCCCGGCTCGGGCCGACTTCCCGGCGGGCTGCGCAGCGCCCCTATTGATGGCTCGTCAGGCGGCGCAGGGTGCGGCCGAGATGGCGGACGTAGCGGCGCTGGAAGACGGGGACCAGCGGGCCGGCGAGGCGGGTGACCGCGCGGGCGGGGCGGCTGAAGGCGGTCACCGTGAACCACACCGAGCCATCGGCGCGCAGTTCGGCGACGAACGCCTCCTCACCGCACTCGGGATGCCCCGGCCGGGTCCCGTACGCGAAGCCGATCCGGTGCTCCTCGGCCACCGTCCACACCACGGTGCAGGGCGCCCGCAGTCGCAGCGGGCCGATGCCCAGCGCGACCTCGACCCGTACGCCCGGCGCGGCCCGCGGGGCGTCGGCCCGGATGCCGGCGCCCGCCGCACGGTGCATCCGGAAGGTGGTGATCGCCTCGCCCGCCGCCGTCAGTACCGCCCGCCCGTGGCCGATCGGCAGCTCCTCGTGGAGGTGGTGGTAGCCGGGCGGCAGCGGGGCGCGCCGGGTGCCGCCCTCCTCGGGGTAGCTCAGGTCGTTCATGCGGCTGCTCCTGGCGGCGGGCGGTGGGCGAAGACGGCGTGACCGTACGCGGCGAACCGTCCGGCCGCAACGATGTCCGCCCTGCCGGCGGGCAGGACGGACGCACGGAACGGGGCCGCCATCTCAGCCGAAAGGTCCGGACGGGCCCCGGCTCATCCCTTCGCGTCCGCCGCCCCGTGTCGCCCCGCCCCCGCGGCGAACCGCGCGGCGCCCTCCCAGGCCTCGGCCAGGACGGCCTGCCCGTAGGTGAGTTCCCCGGCCAGCGCCGACTCCTCGTCCCGGCCCTCCTGGTCCAGCAGGGAGGCGCGGTCGCTGCGCAGACACGCCTGCGGGAAGCGGGCGAGCTCCGCCGCCAGCAGCTCCGCCTCCGCGCGCGCCGAACCGGCCGGCACCACGCGGTGGACCAGCCCGATGTCCAGCGCCTCCGCGGCCGGCACCGGTCGCCCCGTCAGCACCAGGTCCATCGCCCGGCTCGCGCCGATCAGCCGCGGCAGCCGCACCGTGCCGCCGTCGATCAACGGCACGCCCCAGCGCCGGCAGAACACGCCCAGGACCGCGTCCTCCTCCGCCACCCGCAGATCGCACCACAGCGCCAGCTCCAGGCCGCCGGCCACCGCGTGCCCGGCGATCGCCGCGATCACCGGCTTGCCGAGCCGCATCCGGGTCGGCCCCATCGGTCCGTCCCCGTCCACGGCCACCCGGTTGCCGCGCTCGGTGCCGATCGCCTTGAGGTCGGCACCGGAGCAGAACGTCCCGCCCTCGCCCCACAGCACCGCGACCCGCGCCCCGTCATCGGCATCGAACGCCCGGAAGGCATCAGCCAGTTGAGCGGCCGTCGCGCCGTCCACGGCGTTGCGGGACGCCGGCCGGGAGAGCACCACCGTCGTCACCGGACCGGCGTGCTCCACCCGTACGGACATCAGGCCCCGCCCGCCGTCTGAGGTCGGACGTGCTCCAGGACGGCCGTCAGATCGACACCGGCCGGCAGCGTGCCGAAGGCATTGCCCCACTCCCCGTCGAGCCGCGAGGCGCAGAACGCGTCGGCGAGGGCCGGGTGGCTGTACCGCACCAGCAGCGACCCCTGGAGGACCAGCGCCATCCGCTCCGCCAGCGACCGGGCCATCAGCTGCGCCCGCTCCGGACCGGCCGCCGAGCCGAGCATCTTGCGGAGCCCGGCCACCGCCGCGTCCAGCCGGCGGTCGGCGCCCGTCGCGGTCTCCACCTCGACGAAGAACGCGTCCAGCGCGGCCGGTTCCTTGCCCAGCGCCCGCAGCACATCGAGCGCCGCGACATTCCCCGAGCCCTCCCAGATGGACAGCAGAGGCGCCTCCCGGTAGAGCCGCGGCATGCCCGAATCCTCGACGTAGCCGTTGCCGCCCAGGCACTCCAGGGCCTCCGCCGCATGGGCGCTGCCCCGCTTGCACACCCAGTATTTGCCGGCCGCCAGCGCCAGCCGGCGCAGCGCCGCCTCCCCGGCGTCCCCGGCCTGTGAGCGGTCCACCGCCGTCGCGAGTCGCATCCCCAGCAGCGTCGCGGCCTCCGACTCGATCGCCAGATCCGCGAGCACCGAGCGCATCAGCGGCTGCCGGTCCAGCTCCCGCCCGAACGCCCGCCGGTGCGCGGTGTGGTGCAGTGCCTGCCGGAGCCCGGCCCGCATCCCGGCCGCCGAGCCCAGCACACAGTCCAGCCGGGTCATGTTCACCATCTCGACGATGGTCCGCACCCCACGGCCCGGCTCGCCGACCGGCCAGGCCACCGCCTGGTCGTACTCGATCTCGCTGGACGCGTTGGAGCGGTTGCCCAGCTTGTTCTTGAGCCGCATCAGCCGCATGCCGTTGCGCGCGCCGTCCGGCAGCACCCGCGGCACCAGGAAGCAGCCGAGCCCGTCCGCGGTCTGCGCCAGCGCCAGGAACACATCGCTCATCGGCGCGGAGGTGAACCACTTGTGGCCGGTGATGCGGTAGGTCCCGTCGCCGGCCGGCACCGCGTGGGTGGTGTTGGCCCGTACGTCGGAGCCACCCTGCTTCTCCGTCATCGACATGCCCGCGATCAGGCCCGACTTGGTCAGCGGCGCCCGCAGCCCGAAGTCGTAGTTACGGGCGCTGAGCAGCGGCTCGTACCGCGCGGCGAGATCCGGCGCGGCGCGCAGGGCGGGGACCGCGGCGTACGTCATCGAGATCGGGCAGCCGTGCCCCGGCTCGGCCTGCGACCAGACGTAGAACTTCGCGGCGCGCACCAGATGCGCGCCGGGGCGGTCGTCGGCCCAGGGCGCGGCGTGCAGGCCGTGCTCCACGGCGACGGTCATCAGCTGGTGCCAGGCCGGGTGGAACTCGACCTCGTCGATGCGGTGGCCGAACCGGTCGTGGGTGTGCAGCCGCGGCGGCTGCTCCTCCGCCCAGCGGGCCTGGTCCTGGACCGCCGCCGAACCGGCCAGCGCACCGAGCTCGGAGACCTCCCGCACGCCCCACTCGGCACCGTCCCGGCGCAGCGCCTCCAGCAGGGCCGGCTCGTCCGCCGTACTGAACCCGGTCAGCGGCGGAGCCTGATTCTCGACTTCATGGGTGACGGTCATAGCGTTGACGTTACAGAAGTCGAACACCTGTGGGAAGACTGTAATGGAGCGACGGCTAGAGTTTCGGGCACATATGAACGAACACGACACCGGCACCAATGGCGACCCGGAGGTCGCCGCGCTCGCCCTGCGGCCGTTGACCGCGCGCTCCATCGTGCTGAGCACCCTGCTGGGGCATCACCCGCCGCGGCTGCCGGCCCGTGCCCTGGTGCGCGTCGGCGAGCTCTTCGGCATCGCCGAGGGCACCGTCCGGGTCGCGCTCTCCCGCATGGTGGCCGCCGGCGACCTGGAGCAGAGCGACGGCTCGTACGCCCTCACCCCCCGGCTGCTGGCCCGCCAGACCCGGCAGGACGAGAGCCGCTCCCCGCGGACCCGCCCCTGGAGCGGGGACTGGGAGATCGCCGTGATCACCAGCCCGGAGCGCCGGCCGGCCGCCGAGCGCACCGCGCTGCGCCAGGCCATGGCGGCGCTGCGGCTGGCCGAGCTGCGCGAGGGCAGCTGGCTGCGTCCCGCCAACCTCGACCGGCCGCGCCCCGCCGTCGTCACCGAGCAGTGCACCTGGCTCGCCGGCACCCCGGACGGTGACCCCGTGGCGCTCGCCGGCCGGCTGTGGGACCTGTCCGGCTGGGCGCGGCGGGCCCGTGACCTGAGTGCCGCACTGGACCGTGCCGCGACCCCCGCCGACCGCTTCACCGTCGCGGCCGCCGCGCTCCGCCATCTCCTCGCCGATCCACTGCTGCCCGCCGGGCTGCTCCCCGAGGACTGGCCGGGCGGCCAACTCCGCCTGGATTACGCCGAGTTCGAGGAAGAACTGGGTGATCTGCTGCGGCAGTACCTGGCCGGGTAGGGGGCCGCCCCTTTCCGACTCTGGACGTTTGGTCCAGCCTGGACTTATAGTCCAGGCATGGAGAGCGTGGACGAGAACCCCGATCCCCGGGTACGGACGTGGGCGCCGGCCTGCCGGGCCATTGCCCTGCTGCTCGGCCCGTACGCCGAGGTGGTCCTGCACGATCCGGACACCGACCGGATCCTTGCCGTCTGGAATCCGATGACCTCCCGCGGGCCGGGGGATCCGTCGCTGCTCGGCGAGCTGGACACGCTCGATCCGACGGCCCGGGACGTGTTCGGGCCCTACGAGAAGCTGCTCGCGGACGGCCGGCGACTGTCGTCGGTCAGCGCGGTCCTGCGCGACGAGGACGACAAGGCGTCGGCGGTGCTGTGCGTGAACCTCGACCGCACGCCGCTGGAGCAGGCCGCGGCCGTGCTGTCCGCATTCGGCGCCCCGTCGGCCCCCCGCCCGGAGCCGCTGTTCGAACAGGACTGGAGCGAGCGTGTCCAGCACATCGTCGGTGCGTACGTGCGCGAGTGCGGCCGCCCGGTGGAGCGTCTGACCCGCCAGGACCGCCTGGCCGTCCTCGCCCGGCTGGAGGAGGCCAAGGTCTTCGCCGTCCGCCGCGCCGCTCCGGTCGTCGCCGGCACCCTGCGGGTCTCCCGATCCACCCTCTACGGCCTGCTGGCCGAACTCAGAGCATCCAGCGCAAAGGACCAGACGTCATGACCCGGCTGCCCGACTTCCGCCTCGAAACCTACTTCTCCCAGTGGGAGTTCACCGCGCGCCACCACATGACCGCCTCCGACGTCCAGACCATGACGCTCGGCGAGCTGCTCGCCCTGGCCGGCGACCAGGACCGCGCCGCGTTCGAGAACCTGTCCCTGGGCTACACCGAGACCTATGGCGATCCGGAGCTGCGCGAGGTGATAGCGCAGACGTATGAGCGGGCGGACGCCGCTGACGTCATCTGCTTCGCGGGCGCCGAGGAGGCCCTGTACCTGGCGATGAACGTCCTGCTGGACGCCGGGGACCACGCGGTGGTGGTGACCCCGAACTACCAGGCGGCCGAGACCGTGCCGATGGCCCTGTGCGAGGTCACCGGCGTCGCTCTCGACCCGGACCGGGACTGGGCCCTGGACCTCGACCGGGTGAAGGCGGCGATCCGGCCGCACACGCGGGTGGTGTCGGTGAACTTCCCCAACAACCCCACCGGCAAGGTCATCAGCGCAGCAGACTTCACCGAGCTGGCGCGGCTGTGCGACGAGCGCGGCATCCACCTGTTCAGCGACGAGGTCTACCGCGGCCTGGAACGCGATCCGGCCCGCACCCTTCCGCAGGCCGCGGACCTGTCCGAGCGCGCCCTGTCGCTGAACGTGACCTCGAAGTCGCTGGGCCTGCCCGGCCTGCGGATCGGCTGGATCACCTGCCGTGACCGGGACCTGCTCACCCGGCTGGAGCGGGCCAAGCACTACACCACCATCTGCAACTCCGCCCCCGGCGAGGTGCTGGCCCGCATCGCGCTCAAGGTCCGGCAGACGATCCTGGACCGCAACCGGGCCCTGATCGAGCGGAATCTGCCGGTCTTCGAAGCGTTCTTCGCCGAGTTCGCGGACGTCTTCGAGTGGCAGGCGCCGGACGGCGGCTGCGTCGCCTACCCCCGCTACCTCGGCTCGGAGGGCGTGGAGGAGTTCTGCACCCGCCTGGTGGCGGAAGCCGGCGTCCTGCTGCTGCCCGCGAGCATCTACCGCTCCGAACTCACCCCCACGCCGGCCGACCGGTTCCGCATCGGCATCGGCCGCCGCAACCCGGAGCAGGGCCTGGCCGCCTTCGCGCAGTGGATGCGGGCACACCGATGACACCGCCCGTCTTCGACGCCGCCGCCATCGAACGGGTTGCCACCACGGACCTGGTCCTCGACGCCGTCCGCGGTGCGCTGATCGCCCACGCCAAGGGCCAGACCACGGTGCCGCCCCCGCTGCACCTGCAGTTCCCCGACGCGGACGGGGACTGCCATGTCAAGGCGGGCCTGGTCACCGGTGCCCACGACTTCACCGTCAAGATCGCCACCGGCTTCTACCGCAACCCCGCAGCCGGACTGTCGTGCCAGCACGGTCTGGTGTGCGTGGTCAGCGCCCGTACGGGCCAGGTGCGCGCGATCCTTGACGACAAGGGTCTGCTGACCTCGTGGCGCACCGCGGCCGCGGGCGCACTGATCACTCATGCCATGGCCCGTCCGAACGCCGCCACCCTGGCCGTCTTCGGCACCGGAGAACAGGCTCGCCTCCAGGTCGAATGGCTGGCCGGACTCCGTCCGATCAGCACGGTGCTCGTCCACGGGCGCCACCCCGGCAGGACCCGGGCGCTGTGCGAGGGGTTCACTGCGCAGGGCCACCGTGCCCGGCCCGCGTCCGCCGAGGAAGCCGCGGGTGCCGACATGGTCCTCACCACGACGCCGGCCACCTCCCCGGTCCTGCGAGCCGTCCATGTCCCACCGGGGACGCACGTGACGGGGATCGGCACCGACATGCCGCACAAGAACGAACTGCCCCCGGACCTCTTCGCCCGCGCGGCACTGATCGCGACGGACGACCACGAACAGTGCCTGGACCACGGCGACTTCGGCCATGCGGTCCGTGCCGGAGCCACGACCGCCACCGGTGACCTCGCCGCCGGTCTCCTGCTCGACGGGCCCTTCGCGCGTCCGGACGAGGCGGTCACGATCGCCGACCTGACCGGCGTCGGCGCACTCGATGCAGCCGTCGCCTCAGCCGTCCTGCGGGAACTGGCCCGGTAGACCCGGCCTCACAGCGGCACCACACACACCGGGACGGGTGCCACGAACGGCGCGCCGGTGCTGCTCAGGGCCCCGGTCCGGGCGTCCACCGAGAACACCGTCACCGACCCGGACTTCTGGTTCGCCGCGAACAGCCACCGCTGATCGGGCGAGAAGGCGAGCTGCCGGGGGAAGTCCCCGCCCACCGGCACGGTGTCCAGCAGCCGCAGCCGTGCCCCGGCCGCCTCCACGGCGTAGCGGGTGAGGCTGTTGTGACCGCGATTGGCGAGATAGGCGAAGCGGCCGTCCCGGGTGACCAGGAACTGCGCCGGAAAGCTGGTGCCCGGGCCGGTCCCCGTGGACTGCGGTGCACCGGGCGTCAGCCGCCCCGTCCGGCAGTCGTAGCGGCAGACCACGACCGTGTTGTCGACCTCGTTCGCCAGATAGGCGAAGGCCCCCGAGGGATGAAAGGTCAGATGCCGGGGGCCGGCGCCGGGCCGCAGCGCCGCCGCCGACACCTGGAGGAGCCGTCCGGCCGGCTCCTCCAGCCGGTAGGTGTAGACGGTGTCGTTGCCGAGGTCGACCGCCAGCACGTACCGGCCGTCCGGGCTGGTGATGATCTGGTGGGCATGCGGCCCGTCCTGGCCGGGACCGGGCGGCGGGCTGGAGTGGGTGACCAGGTCCGTGCGCTCGCCCAGCGCGCCCGTGGCCGGGTCGATCGGGTGCACGGCCACGCTGCCGGAGAGGTAGTTGGCGCTGAGCAGCCGGCGCCCGCCGGGATGCACCGACAGATGACACGGCCCGGCGCCGCCCGTGGACCGGCTCCCCAGCACCGCGGGCGGGCCGTCCGGCCGCAGCGCCATGGCGGTCACCGCGCCCTGCTCCTGCTCATCGACCGCGTAGAGGGTGCGACCGGAGGGCGCCATGGCGAGATACGAGGGATCGGCGACCCCCGCCACGACCCCGGTGGTGGTGATCCGTCCGGTCGTGGTGTCGTACGCGCCGACCCCGACGCCGGTCCCGCCGCCCGGCTGGGAGGTGTACGTCCCGAGGAAGAGCGGCCGGGTGCCGGCGAGCCGGCGGGCGTGGCCGCGGGTGGCGGGTGCGGGCCGGGCGTCGTCTCGCGTCGGCAGCGCCGCCCCCGTCCCGGCGGTCGCGGTCAGTCCGGCCGCGGCGCCCAGGAAACGCCTGCGGCCGATCCCTGCCCCGGCCGTCCCCGTACGTGCTGCTCTCATGCCACACCTCGGTGTTCGGCGGCGGTGGTCGGTGCTCGGGTGTCGTGGCAAGGGTGGCTCGTCCCGCCCCGCGGAGGCAAGCGGGGGACGGCGCGCGGCCGCGGTGCGTCCCCGAGGCGGATGCCGGGCACGCCGGTTGACCCTGACCTGCCCCTACTCCCTCATGATGATCCATCAGCCCATCCGTAGCACTTCAGTCGTACGGCACAACCCATACAGGGACGGACTCGCCGGCCCCCTCCCCGCTCATAGGTTTGTGATCAAGGCTCGGAAATGATCGGGAGGCCACGGATATATGTATGGCAAGGCATTCGCCCCGGAATATCAGGGCGAGTTGGGCGCGGCACTGGGCGTGAACTCCTCCTACGAGGAGGTGTTGGCCACGGCGAGTCGCGTACAGGCTGACGCGGGCACCCCACTGGAGCGGGCCCGGGCCGCGCTCGCGGTCGCCGAGGCCAACCGGCGGCTCGGCCGGGTGAGCGAGGCGGGCCACGCCTGGCGGGAGAGCTACCGCAGCGCCCGCACCGCCGGTGACCCCGGTGCCATGGCCTGGGCGCTGTGGAGCGGCGGCACCCTGGCCCGGCAGTGCGGCACCCTGCCGCTCGCCCGCCGGCTGCTCGCCCATGCCGTCGCTCTGGCCGAGGGCAGCGGCGACCGTCTCGCCCACGGCTACGCACTCGCCGGCCTGGCCGAGACCGGCCGTATTCAGGGCGATTACGCAGCCGTGGCCGAACTCCATGAGCAACTGCTCGCACAGGCCCAACAGCACGGCGAGGCCCGCCACACGGTCTGGGCGATGTCGGGCATCGCCCAGATGCACCGCAACACCGGCGACTACGACAAGGCCCTGGAGCTCTTCGAGGAGTCCGCCCGAATAGCCGACGACGCCGATGACGCCCGCGGGCGCGCCTGGTCGCTGCGCGGCGTCGCCGATGTCCTGTCCGTCCAGGGGGAGACGGACCGGGCGCTGACGCTGCTGTCCGAGGCGGAGGCCATCTGCCGCACCATGGATCTGGCCAGCGCGCTCGCCTACAACCACAAGATGCGCGCCAACGTCTTCTTCCGCGCCGGACGGTACGTGTCCGCCCGCGAGACCTACTCCCTCGCGCTGCGGGAGTTCAGCGAGATGCAGGAGCCGCGCGGGGTGGCCCTCTCCCGCCTCGGCCTGGTCAAGTCCCGCGCCCGCCTGGGCCGCGACCGGGACGAGTCACTGGCCGAACTCGACGTGCTGGAGCGGGACTTCACGAGGATCGGGCTGCGTCACGCCCGCGAGATGGTCATCGCCTTCCGTGCAGAGCTGACCGCCCGACCGGCGCAAGGAACTCCCGCTCCTCGGTCCGGTGCCACCACGCTCCGGTCTCCCGCAGTTCCCGCCACGTCGTGAAGCGGTAGCGGAAGACCCGGGCCCTGATCCGGGCCGGCGGCAGATCGGGGAACGGATTGGTGCGCAGCAGTCGCAGGGTGTCCCGGTCGTTCTCCAGCAGCCGCGCCACGAACGGCACGAACCACGCCCGCGCATAGGCGGGCGACAGCGCGGCGAACCACATCAGCCAGTCCAGTCGCAGGTGGTACGGCGCGAACTGGCGGGGCAGCCGCCGCACGTCGCCCGGCTTGCCGTGGAACTCATACGCACGCCAGATGGTCTGTGGCCCGGTCACCGCGTCCGCCGTCCCCTCCACCACGATCTCCCGGCGCACCCGGGTGATCGTGCCGAAGGCGCCGTACGAATTGACCAGATGCAGCGACTCGTAGGACGTGTTCATCATCTGCTGCCGGGTCAGGAGATTACGTGCCGGCCGGTAGCTGAGCACGAGAACACCGGCGGTGGCGAGCAGGACCAGCACCTCGAACCACACGGGGGGCGCGGCGAGCGGCGCGGACGGCCGGCCCCACAGCGGGGCGGCAGCCGACATGGCGAGCGCGATGGTCACCCAGTTCAGCCAGGCGAAGTTGCCGGACAGCACCAGCCACAGCTGGGTGACGACCATCGCGGCCGCGGCCCAGCCGGCAATCGGCTGCGGAGTGAACAGCAGGACCGGCACCGCGAGTTGGGCGACGTGGTTGGCGGCCGTCTCGACCCGGTGGAGGGGCTGCGGCAGATGATGGAAGAACCAGCTCAGCGGGCCGGGCATCGGCTGGGTCTCGTGGTGGTAGTAGAGGCAGGTCAGGTCCCGCCAGCAGCGGTCGCCGCGCATCTTGATCAGCCCGGCCCCGAACTCCACCCGGAACAGCACCCAGCGCAGCAGCCACATGATCAGCACCGGGGGAGCGGTGTCGTCGTTGCCGAGGAACACCGCCAGCGAGCCCGCCTCCAGCAGCAGCGACTCCCAGCCGAAGCCGTACCAGGTCTGCCCGACGTTCACGATGGACAGGTACAGCCCCCACAGTGCGGCCCACATCAGCATCGCCGCCCACAGCGGGACGGCGTCCGCGGCCCCCGCCACCACGGCCGCGGACAGCGCGACCCCGCACCACGACCAGAGGGCGAAGAAGCGGTCCGAGTAGTGCCAGTGGAAGACCGACGGCGCCGCACGGAACGGCACCCGCGCCACAAAAGCGGGCACCGGCAACAGGCCGCGTGAACCGATGAGCGCGCGGAACTGGCGCACCGCCGCGAGGAACGCGACGAGATAGAGCGCGGCCAGCATCCGCTGGAAGACGAGCCGCCCGAGCCAGTAACCGGAATCCGAGAACCATGCCACCCGCCCATGGGTAGCACTGAGCCGCGCGCTCTGCGGCACGGCGCGCGGCCTCGGCGGACGGTATCCCCCGCTCACTCTCCAGCGTAGGGATCGGGGCGTATGCAGCAACCCGAGGGCCGTTGCGGTGAGTGCGGTGAGGGCCGTTCGGGTGAGTGATGTGCCTCACAAATTCCGCCGGTTTTCCCGCCGCTTATGGGGGGTGGTTTTTCCGCCTAGCTCACGCATTCCGTTCTCGCTGGAAAACGTCGAGCGCGCCGCGTGCGGCGTAGTTACTCTGAGGGTCGACGGACGACCTTTCTGGGAGACGCCAACACCATTGGCCCGTCGCGGGAACGCCACAAACCTTGGCTGACCTCCCGGTTTGTGAACACGGCGCCACCGCGTCAGACCAATACCTCGATGAAGGAGTGCGTGGTGGCTTTGCGCAAGGCTCAACACAAGCAGCCCCGTTTGAAGCAGGGCGAGCGACCAGGCCGGATCAAGGAAGTCCGCAACCTGGAAGCCTGGGATCGCTGTGCCCCGGTCCGTCTGGCCGGCTGCGAGGACGACCCCGCCGAGCCCAATATCTTCCGCGGCATCGACTGATCGGCTGATCCCTGCGCCGGCCCCGACCCCCGGGCCCGTTCCTTCGGGGGGCGGGGCCGGCGCCCGAGCTCGCACGGCACCGGCCGTCGTCGTGCCCGTCCACCGCCGAGACCGAAACGCCGTCCCTTACCAGCGGGGAGCCCCCCACCGCTCGGCCGCCTTGACCCGAACGGCCCAACCGGGGGCGCGGGGCCCCCGCCCACCGGCCGGAGCGTTCGCCGCCGTCGCCCGTCGCCCGTCGCCCGTCGCCCGTCGCCCGTCGCCCGTCGCCGGTCGCCCGTCGCCCGTCGCCGGTCGCCCGTCGCGATCGGCCCGTACGCCCCGGTGCGGTCGCGATCAGTCGGCGTACAGCTGACGCCGCGGCACGATCTGCTGGGACTGGCTGGGGCTGGACCACAGCAGCTTCAGATAGGCCTCGCCGGTCTGTTCCGTGTGGTCGATCCGGATGCGGTGCCGGTGTCCGGCCTTCAGGGTGACCGTTCCCTTGTCGGCCTTCGGGCCGTGCGGGGTGCGGTTGTCGATCACCAAGGTGCCGTCGATCCACAACCGCACCGTGTCGTCGGAGACGGTGGTGAAGGTGTAGGTCTCGTCGAAGCGCGGCTGGATGCTGCCGGTCCAGCGGGTGCTGAAGTGATCGGCGGGGATCGTCGGGTCCGGTGAGCCGTCGAAGCGATAGGACTTGTTCACCGTCGGGTCGACGGTGGTCACCGCGGGCGGACCGGTGAAGGAGTCGTTCGGCCAGCTCTGCGCCGTCAGTCCGGTGCCGGTGCCGGCGGGCGCGGCGGCCGGCGGCCGAATGGTGAGCCTGATGACGCTCGCCAGCGGATCGGGGGCGGGACCGGACGGCGTGAGGTCGAAGCCGTCCCCGGCCGGGGTGACCTTCACCTGCTGCGAACTGCCCAGCACCCGGGCCGCGGTGATCGCGAACGGGCTCCTGGCGGCGAGGTGGAGAGCGGAGCCGGCGGCCGGCCAGGAGGTGACGGAGGCGTACAGCTCGTTGCCGCGGCGGGAGACCGCGCCCCAGGGCGGGGCCGCCACCAGCCCGGTGTGCCCGGCGCCGTGGACCGCGGCGCCCTGGCCGTGCGCGGCCAGCCACCGGCCGGTCGCGCGCAGCCGGTCGACGGCCGGCTGCGGGAGCCGCCCGAGCCGGTCCGGGCCCACGTTGAGCAGGTAGTTGCCGCCGCGGCTCGCCACCTCCAGCAGATTGCGCACCACGATGGCCGGAGACTTCCAATTGCTGTCGTACCTGGCGAAGCCCCAGTGGTCGTTGAGCGTCATACAGCTCTCCCACAGCTGCCCGTCGACCGGCTCCGCGGGGATCTCCTGCTCCGGCGTCCCGAAGTCACCGTCGACCAGCTCGCGCTTGCCGACGCGGTTGTTGACGATCAGGCGAGGGTTCAGGGCGTGCAGATACGCCTGGAGGTCCGCACCGTCCCGGCGTGACCAGTGGTTGGCGGGGTTGTCCGTGTCCCACTCGCCGTCGAACCACAGCAGCGCCGGGTCGTAGTGGTCGATCAGCTCCTTGAGCTGGCCGTACATCCGTTTTTTGTAGCGCGGGAAGGTCTCAGGAGCGGCGAAGTCCGGGTCGTGCCAGTCCCAGATCGAGTAGTAGAAGCCCAGTTTGAGCCCGGCGGCGTCGGCGGCCTTCTTCAGCTCGGCGAGGAGGTCGCGGTGCGGGTCGAAGGCGGAGTGGTCCCGCAGATTCCAGGTGTTCTGCTTCGTCGGCCACATCGCATAGCCGTCGTGGTGCTTGGCCGTGATGACGATATAGCGCTGCCCGGCATCCTTCGCGGCCCGGACGATCGCCTCGGCGTCGAAGGCGGACGGGTCGAAGGTGGCGGCCTGCCGCTCGTACGCCTCGTCGGGGATCCGGCACTCACGCTTGATCCACTCCGCGTTGCGGCACACCGTGCCGTCGGGCCGGGTGTATTCGCCCTCCAGGTTCGAGTACGCGCCGAAGTGGAGGAACAGTCCGAAGCGGCCCTGCCGCCACCACGCGGTGCGCGGTGCGGTGAAGGGGTCGTCGGTCGCGTGGTTGGTGCCGGGGCCGGCGGCGGGCCGGGGCGGGGGCTGCGCCGCGGCCACGGGGCCGCCGACGGGCAGCAGCAGGGCGCCCAGCACCCCCGCGATTCCCAGCAGCCGGAACGGTCTGGTGCGGCTGTGCATCGCTCGCTCCTCGGGTCAGTTGGTCACGTACGTGCCTCCTGTGCCACCCCGCATGGTGCAGGCCCCGGCACCCGACCGGAAGGCCTCGTACGCGACAAACATCGGAGCAACTTGCGAAAAGAGGCAGGGAGTTGGGGGAGTTGTTCCGGGAAGTGCCGTGAGACCTCGGATCTCAGGGGAAGGGCGGTGTGCGTGGCCGGGACAGGCGGAGCCGGTGGCCGGAGAGCTGACCGGAAGTCGGCGTTTGGGCCGCCGGCCCGCCCTCAACACCCTGGCGGACTACGGGACGTGACGGTTCAATGAGCGGCCGGGTCGCACTCATTGGAGGCACCATGGAAGCCGTCGTCCCGTCCGCCGCCGGCACCCCGGCCATCCGCTGTGCCGGCCACGAACGCGACTATCCGGCCTTCCTCGACCGTGCGGCGCGGATCGCCACCGGCCTGCGGGAAGCGGGCGTGGAGCCCGGCGACCGGATCGCCGTCGTGATGCGCAATGAGCCCGCCCATCTGGAGATCACCGCCGCTGCCGCCCTGCTCGGCGTTTCGGCGGTGCCCGTGAACTGGCACTTCCGGCAGCACGAACTGAGCCATGTGCTCAGCGACAGCGGCAGCAAGGTCGTCTTCGCACACACCGACCTGCTGGCCGGGGTGCGCGCGGTGCTCCCAGAGGGCGTACGGATCGTCGAGGCCGCCGTCCCTGCCGGCGTCGCGGCCGCCTGCGGGTTCGAGGCGCCCGCCCCCACCGGGGACCATCCACTGCTCGACCCCTGGCTGGCCGGCCATCCGCCGCTCGAACGGACCGCCGGGGAGCACCCGCCCACCGTCATCTACAGCTCCGGAACCACCGGACGCCCCAAGGGGGTGCTGCGCGAACCGGTCGCCCAGGACCGGCTCGACGAAGCGGTGCAGCGGTTCCTGGAATACTTCGCCGTCGCTCCCGGCGGCCGCACGCTGATCCCCGCCCCGCTCTACCACGCCTCACCCAGTCAGCACGCCGTGCTCGCCCTCGCGGCCGGGCTGGACATCACCCTGATGCCGCGGTTCGACGCCGAGGAGTTCCTGCGGCTGATCGCCCGCCACCGCATCGAGCAGGTGCAGGTCGTCCCCACGATGTTCGTCCGGCTGCTGCGACTGCCCAAGGACGTCCGCGAGCGCTACGACCTGTCCTCGCTCACCTCCGTCGTCCACGCCGCGGCGCCCTGCCCGCCCCATGTCAAACACGCCATGATCGACTGGCTGGGACCGGTCCTTCGGGAGTACTACGGGGGCAGCGAGACCGGCGCCGTGACATGGTGCGACAGCGCGGAGTGGCTGGCCCATCCCGGCACCGTCGGACGGGCCACCGGCACCTGCGCCGTCGCGGTCCTCGGCCCCGACGGAACGCCGCTGCCGGCCGGCGCCACCGGCGACATCTACCTCAAACCGGGCGACGAATGGCCCCGGTTCACCTACCTCGGCGACCCGGACCGGCGGGCCGCCATGGAAGCGCCGGGCCTGCCCGGGTACGTCACCATCGGCGACATCGGCCAACTCGACGCGGACGGCTATCTCTACCTCAGCGACCGCCGCCACGACATGGTCATCTCCGGCGGGGTCAACATCTACCCCGCCGAGATCGAGGGCTGTCTGCTGGCCCTCGACGGGGTCTGTGACGCGGCGGTCTTCGGCATCCCCGACGAGGAGTTCGGCGAAACCCTCGCCGCGCATCTGCAGACCGAACCCGGAGTGGTACTCAGCGCCGAGGAGGTGCGCGCGCATGTCGCCGCGCGGCTCGCCGGGTACAAGGTGCCCCGGGCCGTGGTATTCGAGGAGCGGCTGCCGCGCGACGAATCGGGGAAACTCTTCAAACGGCAACTGCGGGATCCGTACTGGGCGGGCCACGGCGGCGCGATCTGACCGCCGTGAGCCGCCCGGCGGAGCCCGGTCTCAGCAGGAAGGCCCATCAAGGACGGGTATCAACTGCTCCTCCTCGTACGTCAGATGGTTCTCCACCTCCCCGGTCAGCCGCTCGACCTCGGTGAGCACCCGCTGTGGATCCGCGTCCTTCGCGGAGATGACCCCCTGCAATTCGTGGAGAAGCAGGGCGAGTTTCTCGTGTTCCTGCCGCATCCGTTCCAGGGCCGGCGCGAGCTCGGGATGGTGCCGGCCGAGCATCGGAAACATTCCGGCGTCCTCGCCGGTGTGGTGATTGTGCAGCCCCTGGCAGAACGTCAGGCAATTCATCCGGAGCTGGGCGCCGAGCCCGGGACCCGATGCGGCGATTTCCTTGCGGATCAGGTCGAGTTCCCGCCGGAATCCGTCGTGCACGGCCTTGAGCGCGGCACCCGGAGAGGTGGCGGCGATATTCGGCGGCCCCGCGGGGATTTCCTGCAGGGCCACCACAGGGAGTACCCGCTCGGTCCGGGCCTGATAGGCCGACCATCCGGGATCGGCCTCGGCCGCGCGGGCGAAGGCACGGTCGCGTTCGGCCCCCTCCAGGACGACAGCCTGCGCTTCGTAGGTGAAGACGCCGGCTTCGACCGTGACACGGGGGTTGGCCACCAGGTTGTGGAACCACGCCGGGTGCCGGGGCGCTCCGGCGGCCGAGGCGATGACCAGGACGCGTCCGCCGCCGTCGGGAAGATAGCCGAGCGGGGTGGTGTGCGGGGCGCCGGACGGGGCACCGGTAGTGGTCAGCAACAGCAGGCGGCCGCCTTCGAAGGGCCCGCCGACCCGTCCGCCGTGGGCACGGAACTCTTCGATGATCCGCCGGTTGAAATCGTTCGTCATGGTCGGTGTTTTCTCCAGTGGGTTCGGGTGGGCGCGGAATGGGGCCCGGAAGGGGAAAGAGGCGCGACGCAGCGCACGGTGAATGAGCCGCAAAACGACGCCGGTTCAACCGTGAGACAGGTGTGTGGGAAAGAGAGAGGGGGGAAAGAGAAGGGGAAGGGAAGGGCAAGGTGGGGGAATCAGAAAGCGCATGCATGCGGTGCGCGTAGGCCTGCGGAATGCGTACTCTTTTGGCGAACGGCAGGGCCCGCAGACGGAGTTCGTCTACAGGTGAAAAGCGCGGAACGCGCGAACTGTGGAGGAGGGGAGGGGCGGGCCTCTGGGCGCCCGCCTGGCGGTCACGTGGTGACCGGGAACCTCACTCGCTCGTGGCACATGGCCGACCCGGTAGTCACCCGCGCAAGGGTAATGCCACACGGGTTCCCGGGCAAACGTCCGACGGGGGTGGGGCCCGGTTCGGCCCCACCGTGAACTCCTCGGCGCGACAAGGTCGGTGGGGGCTCATGCGCCAACTCCGACGAGCGGCCTGCGACGACCCGGAGGACAGCGAGCGAGCCATGCTGTCGTGGACGCAGAGCACCGTCACCGCCCTGGCTGCCGTGCACACTGCCCGGGGTCCGGCCACGATCTCCAGTGGCGCTGACCTCGGAGGTCATCGGCCCGTGCGGCCGCGATGACCCCGGAGACGATCGGCCCGTGCGGACGCAGATGACCCAGGAGGCCGTCGACCCCGTGAGGCAGCCCATGGAAGCGTGGACCCTGACGCACCATCCGCCCATGGGAAAGGCCACACCACACCATGACCGCATACGCCATCGCCCACCTGCGCCCCACCGACCCGCACCCGGAGATCTTCGAGTACATCGAGAGGATTCAGGCGACGCTGGACCCCTTCGGCGGCCGCTTCCTCGTCCACGGCGAGGAGGTGGAGGTCGAGGAAGGCAACTGGCCCGGAACCGTCGTCGTCCTCGCCTTCCCGGACATGGCGCAGGCCCGGGGCTGGTACGCCTCGCCCGCCTATCAAGAGATCCTGCCGTTGCGCACCAAGCACATCGAGGGCGATGTGGTGTTGGTGCCGGGCGTGCCGGACGGCTACGACCCGGCTCGGACGGCAGCGAAGCTGCGGGCCGCGGCGGCCGAATGACCCCGGGTGCGCGCCGGCCGCGGCGGCGGCCGGCGCGCGCCGTGCACCGTGCGCCCAATGTTGTCCACAAGCCGTGACCGGCTTCTTGCTCCCCCGCTAAAGTCGTATCAACAGCGCAGGTGAAGCCGCTTCCAAAGAGTTCCGGGGGCAGCTGCCCCGGGGGGAGGACGAAGACCAGCATGAGCCGCCGTTCCCATGGATTAATGGCTGTCTGGGCCGAGGCGCAGCGTCAGCAGCAGCGCCAGCTGGAAGCCCAGCGCCGCGCGCGGGCTCAGCAGCAGCGCGACCAGGAGCGGCAGGCCCGGGACGCCGAGCGCGCCATGGCGCGGATGCACCGCGAGCGACAGACGGCCTACCGGCAGCAGCGTGAGGCCGACGCCCGCCGCCGCACCGAGGAACTGGAAAGCCGGGTCGCCGCGCTCTCCGGCCTGCTGACCGACGGCTGCCGCGCCCCCGCCTTCACCGCCGCCGCGCTGCTGCGCCCCGAGCACGTCGAGGAGTTCGCGCCCGGCGCCCTCGCCACCCCGGTGCCGATGCCCGACCCGGCCCGCTATCGGGCACCCACCGGCGGCTGGCAGCTCGGCGCCCGCCGCGACCGCGCCCAGGAAGAGGCCCGCGCCCGCTACGAACAGGACTGGTACGCCGCACAGGCCGCGGAGAGCCGACGGCAGGCCCAACTCACCGCCTACCGCCAGCAGTACGACCAGTGGGCCGCCGGGGCGCTGCAAGAAATCCGGGCGCACAACTCCGGCATCGAGGAACTCCTCACCGGCCTGCGCGACGGCGACGCGGATGCGGCCGTCGAGTACTTCTCGGCCGCGCTGTACTCCTCCACGGCCTGGCCGGAGGGCTTCCCCCGGCAGGTCGCCGCGGCCTACGACCCGAGCGCCCGCCAACTCGTCCTGGACTGGGAACTCCCCGGCTACGACATCGTTCCGCCGACCAGGTCCGTCCGGTACATGCCCACCGCCGACCAGGAGAAGGAGACCGCCCGGCCGGCTGCGCAGTGCCGGGCGCTCTACCGCGATGTGCTGGCCCAGAGCGTGCTGCTGGTGCTGCGTGACCTCTTCGCCGCCGACACCTACGGGACGCTGGATTCGGTGGCACTCAACGGCTTCGTGGACGACGTGGACCCGGCGACCGGCCGCCCGGCCCAGCTGTATCTGGCGACCGTCATGGCGCCCCGCAGCGCCTTCGACCTGCTCCACCTCGAACAGGTCAGTGCGGTGGAGTGCCTGACCGAGGGGCTGCGCGGCCAGCTCTCCGCCCGCCCCGACCAGCGGACCGCGGTGCGCCCCGGACGGCTGCCCAGCGAGGTCGGCGGCGGCGACGCGGTCGTCACACACGGCACCGACGGCGAGCCCGATCTGTATGAGATGGACCCGATGGCCTTCGAGAATCTGATCGCCGAGCTGTTCCGGGCCATGGGCATGCAGGCCGTCACCACCCAGCGGTCCGGCGACGGCGGGGTCGATGTGGACGCGCTGGATCCCGACCCGGTCCGCGGCGGCAAGATCGTGGTGCAGGTCAAGCGCTACCGCCACACCGTCCCGCCCACTGCCGTCCGAGATCTCTACGGCACCGTCCAGTCGGAGGGCGCCAACAAAGGCGTGCTGGTGACGACCTCCCGGTTCGGTCCCGGCGCCCACACCTTCGCCAACGGCAAACCGCTCGGCCTCATCGCCGGCCCCGAACTCGTCGATCTGCTCAGCCGGTACGGGCTGCGCGGCCGGCTGGGTGCGGCCGCCCCGGCCGGCC
Source organism: Streptomyces sp. TM32 (assembly GCF_004122755.1). Taxonomy (NCBI): domain Bacteria; kingdom Bacillati; phylum Actinomycetota; class Actinomycetes; order Kitasatosporales; family Streptomycetaceae; genus Streptomyces; species Streptomyces sp. TM32. The sequence goes on along the minus strand of NZ_SDIG01000017.1, from coordinate 43,430 downwards.
CCGACTCCGCCGAGGAGCCGGCGGACCACAACATCCTCGGCATGAACTGGTCCGGAGAGGTAGCCCTCGATGTCTGTGCCCTGGTGTGCAAGGGGGGCAGCGTCCTCGGCGACGACCAGTTCGTCTTCTACAACAACCCGCGCAATCCCGATGGTTCGGTACGGATGCTGCCCGGCTTCGCCCCCGACCGGGCCGCGATGCAGGTGCGGTTCGAGGGGCTGCCGTCGGACGCCGACCGGCTGGTCCTGGTCGCCGCGATCGACCCCCAGATCAACCCTGATGCCGATCTCTCCGGTTTCACCGATGCACAGATACGTCTGCTGGACGCCTCGGGGGAGGAGCTGGGGCAACTGGAGGTCTCGGACGGGCGGCCCGGGGAGACCGCCCTGGTACTCGGCTCGTTCCGCCAACGAGCGGGCGGGGACTGGGACTTCGTGATCGGCGGCAAGGGCTTCTCCGGAGGTCTGGAGGCCTTGGTGCAGGAGTACGGCATCGAGGTCGCCTAGTACGGCATCGAGGTCGCCTGAGGCCGGGGCGGGGCCGGGGCCCGGGCGACGCCCGTGCGCCGGACGGCCATAAGCTCTCGCCCTATGCGGGAGCTCTTCGACGCGGCCGCAATGGCCGGGCTCTGCGGAGGGGACGCGCTGATCCGCTGGGCGGCCCAGGGCCTGCCCGCGGCGCGGGGGATACGGGCCTTCGGGGCGCCGGACGGTTCGGCGGTGGCGGTGGCCTCCCCGGCGCTCTCGGGCCACGACCGGCTTGCCGTGCACGGCGAGCCCCGGACCGCCGCGCCGCTGGTCCGTGACGTACTGCGGGCGGTGGGCCGCAGCCACCGGCCGATCGGCGGCCCGAAGCTGGGGCGTGCGGTGTGCAAGGTCTCGGTCGAGGACGCGTTGGCCCGCTACGGCACGGTGGCGCTGATGGTGGCCGATGCGAACCGGGCCGCCCTGGACCTGTACCGCTCGCTCGGCCTGGTCCACCGTCCGCTGGCGGCGGCCTTCTTCGGCACTGCCACGGCAGGGTGAGCAGCGCGTAAGGCAGAGGGAGGCCCGCCGTGGGAAACCGTGGGTCCGTATGGGGGAGAGCGCCGGGCTCCGGGGGACGGGACCATTTTCCGCCATAAATCTGCTGATATGTGTCGAGCATGAGCGCGTACACCCGGTCTGCCGCCGTTGCCGCCCTCGTCGCGCTGGCCGTGGGGTGCGCAGGCCCGCCCCTCGTCCTGCCCCCGATCCCGCGCTCCGTCCCGCGGCCGGCGCCGCGGCCCACCCCGGACCCCTCGCCGCGCGCCCACGCCGGTGCCCCTGTCATCGCCGGCCGGCGGCCCTTCACGCTGGTCGCCGCGGGAGCGGTGCTCCCCTCCCAGCCCGAGGTCCTCACCACGGCACGGCGCGACGCCGCGTACGACGGCTACGACTACCGGCCGATGCTCAAGGGCGTGCGGCCGGTCATCTCCTCCGCCGACCTGGCGCTGTGTCAGCTGAGCGCTCCGCTGGGTCCGCTGAGCGGCCCCTTCGCCGGGTACCCCGTCCTCCAGGCGCCACCGCAGATCGCCACTGCCCTGAAGGCGACCGGCTACGACTCCTGCGCCACCGCCTCCCGCCATGCCCTCGATCACGGCGTCCCGGGCGTGCGGCGCACCCTGGAAGCGCTGGACACCGTCGGGCTGCGGCACGCCGGCTCGGCGCGCGACGCGGCCGAGCGCGGCAGCCCGGCGCTGTTGCGGGCTCCCGGCGGCGCACGGGTGGCCCAGCTGTCGTACACCGACGGTGCCGGGGGCGCCCGCCGCCCGGCGTCCGCGCCCTGGGCGGTCGAACCGCTCGACGAGAGACGGATCATCGGCGATGCCCGGGCGGCCCGCCGGGCCGGCGCCGATGTCGTGGTCGTCAGCCTGTACTGGGGCGCGGCACACCGGACGGCCCCCGACGGCCGGCAGCTCGCGCTCGCCCGTGCGCTCACCGCCTCGACGACCCACGGGCGGCCCGACATCGACCTGATGGTCGGCACCCGGGCGCACACCCCGCAGCCGTACGAGAAGGTCCATGGCACCTGGGTCGTCTACGGCCTCGGTGACCAGATCACCGGCGCCCCGAAGAAGCCGCGCGCCACCTGGGGCAGCATCGCCCGCTTCCGGTTCGCCCCGCCGCACCGGGCCGGCGGGCGATGGCGGGTCGTCAGCGCCGAGTACATCCCGCAGCTCGCCGAGCAGGGAGCACGGGTGCGGGTGCGCAATCTCGCCCGGACCGGCGGCCATGGACAGGCCCGCAAGGAGATCGCCGAGGCCGTGCTGAGCCGCGGCGCGGCGGCCGACGGGCTGAGAAGTGGGAACTGACCCGGTCCCGGATGATCGGGAAGTGACCTGCTGCGGGAAGGGTGGGAGATGACCCGGGGCGGGATGAGTGGGAAAAGACCTGGTGACACCGGACCCGCCGACGGGTGATCGTAGTGGTGGACCGGTTCGCCCGGCCCCGCACACCCCGACAGCGCTATGGAGCCTTCCGTCATGAAGACAACCGTTGATGCCGACATGGGCCGCGCGGCCGTCGGCTGCCCCGCCGCCGTGGGCGAGGGCCACGCATGACCGCCCGGCCGATCGCCGTCGTCGGCGCCTCGGCGGCCGGGCTCGCCGCGGCCGAGGCGCTGCGGCGCTTCGGCTGGCGCGGCCCGCTCACCCTCATCGGCGACGAACCCCACCTCCCGTACGACCGGCCGCCGTTGTCCAAGCAGCTGCTGCACGGCGCCTGGGAGCCGGAGAAGCTGCTGCTGCGGACCGCGGACCAGCTCGCCCCGCTCGACCTGGACCTGCGGCTCGGCACCCGGGCCACCGGCCTCGATGTGGCGACCCGCACCCTCACCGTCGACGGCGGAGTGGGGGTCCCCGCGCGTGAGCAAGGCCGAGAGCGGGAGACGCTCGTCTGTGCCGGCGTGATCATTGCGACCGGTGTCGCGGCCCGTTCGCTGCCCGGCGCCGAGGGCATCGCCGGTGTGCACACGCTGCGTACCCTGGACGACGCGCTGACCCTGCGCGGCCTGCTGGCCAATGGGGGTGCCCCCGGCAGTGGGGGCGTAGCCGCCGGGGGAGGCGGGCGGCGCGTGGTGATCGTCGGAAACGGCGTACTGGGGTGTGAAGCGGCCGCGGTGGCACGGGAGTTGGGGCACGAGGTCACCCTCGTGGGCCTCGCGGAAACGCCGATGGTCGAGGCCGTCGGCGCGGAGGTCGGCGCGTTGCTCGCCGAGGAGCACCGCGCCCGAGGCGTCCAGCTGCGCACCGGGGAGGTGGACGGGTTCGAGACGGCCCCCGCGGACCCGGCGGGAACGGGCCGCGGGCAGGTCACCGCCGTCCGCCTGGCCAACGGGGGTTCCCCCGCCAGTGAGGGCATAGCCCACGGGAGTCCCCCCGGCAGTGCGGGCGCAGCCGCCGGGGGAGGGGGAGAGGGAGGCACCCTGCTGCCCGCCGACCTCGTGCTGCTGGCGATCGGCTCCCGGCCCGCCGTGGAGTGGCTGACCGACCCGGCGCTGGACACCACCGACGGGCTGCGCTGCGACGCGTACTGCGCCGCCGCCCCCGGCATCTACGCGGCGGGGGACGTGGCGCGCTGGGACCATCCGCAGCACGGCCGTCCGCTGCGCTTCGAGCACCGGATGAACGCCACCGAACAGGGCATGGCCGCCGCCCGCAACCTCCTGGCCGAACTCGCCGCCGAGGCCCCCGCCGCCGCGGACGGGGACGCCACCCCGGCGCAGGAACGCCGCCCCTTCGCCCCCGTGCCGTACTTCTGGTCCGACCAGTACGACCTCAAGATCCAGGCGTACGGACTCACCGCGGGGGCCGACCGCGTCGAGACCACCGTCCTGGACCGGGCGCGGCGACGGGCCGTCGCGCTCTACGGCCGGGACGGCAGCGCCGTCGGCGTGCTCGCCGTCGGACTCCCGCCCCGCCTGCTCCGCGCCCTGCGCGCGGTCGTCGCCACACCGCTCGCCTGGGACGAGGCCCGCGAACGGGTCCGCGACGCCCTCGCGTCCGGCCGGGACACGCCCTGACGGTGCCCGATCATGGAGGGATGACCGACTCGTACGTACGGGTGCGCGGCGCCCGTGAGCACAACCTCCGCAGCGTCGATGTGGACATCCCGAGGGACGCGCTGGTCGCGTTCACCGGGGTGTCCGGATCGGGCAAGTCCTCCCTCGCCTTCGGGACCCTCTACGCCGAGGCACAGCGCCGCTACTTCGAGTCGGTGGCCCCCTACGCCCGGCGGCTGATCCACCAGGTCGGTGCGCCCAAGGTCGAGGACATCACCGGACTGCCGCCCGCCGTCGCGCTGGAACAGCGCCGCTCCGCGCCCACCTCCCGCTCCTCGGTCGGCACCGTCACCACCCTGTCCAACACCCTGCGCATGCTCTTCTCCCGCGCCGGCGACTACCCGCGGGGCGCACCACGGCTCGACTCCGACGCCTTCTCGCCCAACACCGCGGCCGGCGCCTGCCCGGAGTGCCACGGTCTGGGCACCGTCCACCGCGTCACCGAGGAGTCCCTGGTCCCCGACCCGTCGCTCTCCGTCCGCGAGGGCGCCATCGCCGCCTGGCCGGGCGCCTGGCAGGGCAAGAACCTCCGCGACATCCTCGCCGCGCTCGGGTACGACATCGAGCGGCCCTGGCGGGAGCTGCCGCAGGCGGACCGCGACTGGATCCTGTTCACCGACGAACAGCCCGTCGTCACCGTGCACCCGGTCCGCGACGCCGGCCGGATCCAACGCCCCTACAAGGGCCAGTACATGAGCGCCCGTCGCTATGTGCTGCACACCTTCGCCGACTCCAAGAGCGAGACGCTGCGCGGGCGCGTCCAGGGATTCATGGTCGCCGAGCCCTGCCCGGTGTGCCACGGGCGGCGGCTGCGCCCCGAGTCCCTGGCCGTCACCTTCGAGGGGCACGACATCGCCACCCTCGCCGGGCGCCCGCTGAACGCGCTGGCCGCGCTGCTGCGGCCCACCGCCGGGCGGGCGGACGACGAGGTGGCCCCGACCCTGGCCCGCGACCTGGTGGCCCGGATCGAGGTGCTCACCGAACTCGGCCTGGGCTACCTCAGCATGGACCGGCCCGCCCCCACCCTGTCGGCCGGTGAGCTCCAGCGGCTGCGGCTGGCCACCCAGCTGCGCTCCGGCCTCTTCGGCGTGGTCTACGTCCTGGACGAACCCTCCGCCGGACTGCACCCCGCCGACACCGAGTCACTGCTCACGGTGCTGGGCCGGCTCAAGGAAGCGGGCAACTCCCTGTTCGTCGTCGAGCACGACATGGCGGTCGTGCGCCATGCCGACTGGATCGTGGACGTCGGGCCGCGCGCCGGGGAACACGGCGGACAGGTGCTGCACAGTGGCCCCGTCGCCGGGCTCGCCCACGCCGCCGCGTCCGCCACCCGCCGGTTCCTCTTCGCCACCGAACCGCCCCCCGCGCGCACGGTGCGCCGCCCCGCGGGCGCACTGGCGCTGCGCGGCATCACCCTGCACAATCTGCGCGGTCTGGACGCCACCTTCCCGCTCGGCGTCTTCACCGCCGTCACCGGCGTCTCCGGCTCGGGCAAGTCGACGCTGGTCACCCGCGTCCTCGCGGACGCCGTACGCGATCACCTCGGCACCGGGGAGGACCGGCAGACCGCGGCCGGCGGGGACGAAACCGAGGCCGCCGGCGCCGGCACGCCGGCCCGCGCGGAACTCACCGGCGCCGAGGGGCTGGAGGCGATCGACCGGCTGGTGCGCGTCGACCAGAAGCCGATCGGCCGGACGCCGCGTTCCAACCTCGCCACCTACACCGGGCTGTTCGACGCGGTCCGCAAGGTCTTCGCCGCCACCGACGAGGCCCGCGCCCGCGGCTACACCGCCGGCCGGTTCTCCTTCAACGTCGCCGCCGGCCGCTGCGGCACCTGCCAGGGCGAGGGCTTCGTCGCCGTCGAACTGCTCTTCCTGCCCGGCACCTACGCGCCCTGCACCACCTGCCACGGCGCCCGCTACCAGCCCGAGACGCTCCAGATCACCTACCGCGACCGCACCATTGCCGACGTCCTGGAGATGACCGTGGACGACGCCGCCGGCTTCCTGGACGACGTCCCCGCGGCCGCCCGCAGCCTGCGCACCCTCCAGGACGTGGGCCTGGGTTACCTGCGGCTCGGCCAGCCCGCGACGGAACTGTCCGGCGGCGAGGCCCAGCGCATCAAGCTCGCCTCCGAACTCCAGCGGACCCGCCGCGGCCACACCCTCTACCTGCTCGACGAGCCCACCACCGGACTGCACCCCGCCGACACCGAGGTGCTGCTGCGCCAGCTGCACGGCCTGGTCGACGCCGGGCACACCGTCGTGGTCGTCGAGCACGACATGGGGGTGGTCGCCGGCGCCGACCACGTCATCGACCTCGGTCCCGGCGGCGGCGCGGACGGCGGCCGGATCGTGGCCACGGGAACGCCGGCCGAGGTGGCGGCCGCGCCGGGCAGCCGTACCGCGCCCTATCTGGCCCGGCAGAGGGCGCGGCCGGACACCTTGTGACGGTCGGCTAATGTACGCAGGTCAGATCACCAGGCAACAGCACCGCGCAGCACTGCGCAGCATCACGAAGGGGGCACCTTCTCATGGCAGACATCGAGCAGGCCCGGGCGGCGTTCGACCGGTTCGACGCGGACGGCGACGGCCAGGTCACACCGGACGAGTTCAAGCACGCGATGGCCGAGATGGGCGACCCGTACGTCACCGGCCCGATGGCCGAGGCCGTCATCAAGGCCAAGGACACCGACCACGACGGCACGATGTCCTTCGACGAGTTCTGGCAGGCCCTGCAGGGCTGACGCCCGCCCCGACCGGGCTCACACCCGCTTCACCTCCCGGTCGTCCGCGGCCGCGCGCAGCGCCGCCATCGCGCGGGCGATCGGGGGCTGTTGTTCACTTCCGCGCCGGACGGCCGCCACGAACCGCCTTACGGGGAGCGGCTCCCCGCGCAGCGGCACCCGCACGACCGGGTACTGCTCCGGCACCGGCGCCAGCCGCGGCACCAGAGCGATCCCGAAGCCGTGCGCGACCAGGGCCGCGACCGCGTACCAGTCCAGCGCGTGATGGCGCACTCGGGGGGTGAAGCCCGCGCTGGCGCAGGCGGACAGCAGCAGTTGATGCTGATCGGCCGGGTCACCGGCGCGGATCCAGCTCTCCGTGCCTGCTTCTGCCAGCGCCACCCCCTGTCGCGTACACCAGGCGAACCGGTGCCCCGCCGGCACCAGCAGGTCCTGCGGCTCCTCCAGCACCGGCCGCTGGACGAAGCGCGCATCGTCCGGCGCAGGGCCGTCCGGCGCCGGAATGACCACGGCGAGGTCCGCCCGGCCGGAGAGCAGCAGCTCGAAGCGGTTCTCGTCCGGGTCTTCACCGATCTCCACCGCGAGCCGCGGCAGCTCGTCACGCAGCCGCGCGGCCGCCGGCGCGATCACCGCCGTGATCGCCGTCGCCACCCCCGTGACCCGCAACCGCCCCGCGACCCCGTCCGCGTACCCCGCGAGATCCGCGCGGGCCTCCTCCCAGCGCAGGAACAGCGCATCGGCGTGCTCGACCAGCGCCAACGCCGCCGGCGTCAGGCGCACCTTGCGGCCCGCCGGCTCCAGGAGTCCGAGCCCGAGCCCGGCCGACAGCTGACGCAGCTGCTGGGAGACCGTCGACGGGGTCAGATGCAGGGCCTCGGCGGTCGCGGTGACGGTGCCCAGCTCGTGCAGGACACGCAGGGTCTGGAGCCGGGGATCGATCATGCACGGAGCATAGGCGGTCCATCGTGTGGCGCTGTCGCACGGTGTCGTGCGGAAAATTCCGATGGACCCGCACGATGGTCCCGCCCGACGCTGAACGGCATGACCGAGATACTGACCGATGCCTTTCTGCCGGGGCTGTGGGCGGGTTATGCCCTGGCCGTTCCCGTCGGCGCGATGGCCGTGCTGCTGGTGAGCCTGACCGCCCGGACGTCGTTTCGGACCGGCGCCGCGGCGGCGCTCGGGGTGGCGAGTGCCGATGGGCTCTATGCGCTCGCCGCGGTGGCCGGCGGCGCCGCTCTCTCCCGCGCCGTCGCCCCGGTAGCGGGGCCGCTGCGGTCGGTCGGCGCCGCCCTCCTGCTCGGCATGGCGGTACGGATCGCCGTGCGGGCACTGCGCCACCGCGGCACGCCGGACGGCTCGGTGCGGGACGTCCTGGGACGCCCCGCCCGGGCCTACGCCGCCTTCCTGGGGCTGACGTTGATCAACCCGTGGACGGTGGTCTACTTCTCCGCGCTGGTGCTCGCGGGCGGCGCGGGCACCCTGCGCACCGGTGTCGCCGGACCGGCCGCCTTCGTGGCGGCCGTGCTCACCGCCTCCGCGAGTTGGCAGCTGTTCCTGGCCGCCGGAGGAGCCGTGCTCGGCCGGGCGCTGACCGGCCCGCGGGGGCAGGTCGTCACCGCGCTGGTCTCGGCCGTGGTGATCTCAGCGCCGGCGACCGTGCTGATGCTGGGCGGCTGAGCTGCCCACGGGCGGCGGCGCGGCATGATCGCCGGTGCCCCAGCCGGACGGCTTCGGCCCCACGGTGAAGGCCAGTTCACGGCCCGAGCGCAGCTCACCGGTGGTGAGGTAGGTCCGGTCGCGTTCGGCGCCGTCCAGCCGGACGGACTGCACATAGCGGTTGGCGGCGGACGTACCGGGAGCGGTGACGGTGAAGTGTCCGGACGGGTAGTAGCGCCGGTCCAGCGTCAGGTCCACCCGGTCGAAGACCGGGGTGCTCAGCCCCCAGCTGTCGGTGCCGGGCTGGACCGGGAAGATCCCCATCGAGGAGAGCACCATCCACGCCGACATCGTCCCCAGGTCGTCGTTCCCGGTCATCCCGGTGGGGGCGTCGGTGAACAGGGTCAGCGCCGCATGCACCACATCCGTCGTCTTCCAGGGGCGGCCGGTGGCGAGATAGGTGTACGGCGCGATCAGATCGGGCTCGTTCTGCGGGTTGTACTTGTCCGCGTTGTAGTAGTCGTACGGGCCGTTGACCCACACCTCGCGCGCCGTCTTCTCCGGGTCCGCCAGCAGCTTCGGGTAGGCGAAGAACGAGTCGAGGCGCGCATCGGCCGTGTCCTTGCCGCCGATCAGCTCCAGCATCCCCGGCAGGTCCTGCGGCACCAGCCACTGGTACTGCCAGGCCGTGCCCTCGTGGAAGCCCTCGCTCTTGGCCGGGTCGGCGGGTCCGGTGAAGGCGCCCTGCCCGTCGCGGGCCCGGAAGAAGCCGGTCGAACCGTCGAAGAGAGTGCGGTAGTTCCGGCCGCGGGCCGCATAGCGGTCGGCGTCCGCGCCGTGTCCCAGATCGCGCGCCATCTGGGACAGCATGGCGTCCGACAGCGCGTATTCGAGGGTCGCCGAGGCGCCCTGGGCGAAGTCGGAGTCGCCCGACTTGGGCGGTTGGTGGCCCTTGAGGTACGGCACGAAGCCGTTTTTCAGATACTGCGCATTGGCCTCCCGCCCGACGGCCGGGGAGTCGGCCGGCGGCACCCCGTCGGCGTTCTTCTTCAGCGCCGCGTACGCCTCCTCCTCATGGCCCCGCAACAGCCCCTGCTGGTAGGCGTTGGTGAGGAACGGCGTGACCGGATCGCCGGTCATGACGTTGGTTTCGACCGTGCCGTAGCCCCACTTGGGCAGCCAGCCGCCCTCCTTGTCGATCCGCAGCACCGACAGCGCCATGTCGCGGGACTCACCCGGCGCCAGCAGCGCCAGCAGCTGTGCCTGGGTGCGATAGGTGTCCCACAGCGACCAGTTCTGGTAGTACGTGAAGCCGTCGGCCCGATGGACGCGCTGGTCCCAGCCGGTGTAACGGCCGTCCACGTCACTGCCGATGTTCGGCGCGAGGAAGGACCGGTAGAGCGAGGAGTAGAAGGTGCGGCGCAGTGCCGTGCCGCCGCCCCGCGCCTGCACCAGCGCCAGTCGCTGCTCCCATGCGGAGTCGGCCGCGGCCCTCGTCCGGTCGAAGGAAGGGCCGCCCTCGGCACGCAGATTGCGGGCCGCGCCCGCCGCGTCCACATAGCTGATCGCGGTGGTCGCCTCGACGGTCCGGTCCGTGCGGGTGTCGAAGCGGGCGTACGCCCCGTGCCGGCCGGTGGCGGTGGACCCCGTGGAGCCGGCCGTCACCTTGTCGCCGTCCCAGGTCCCGTACGACGCGAAGGGCCGGTTGAAGCGGGTGAGGGTGTAGACGGTGTACGGCTTGCTGTCCTGGCAGAAGCCGCGGCCCGTGAGGGTCGTGCGGATGGTGCGGGAGTCGAGCACCTCGACCCGCGTCGAGACCGTCCGGTGCAGCGACTGGCCCGCGTTGAGCAGCACATTGGCCCGGTCGGTGGCCGGGAAGGTGTAGCGCTGCCTGCCGGTGTGTGCGGTGGCCGTCAGTTCGGCGGTGATCCCGCCGTAGGACTTCAGGCCGACGCGGTAGTAGCCGGGGCGGGCGGACTCGTCGTCATGGCCGTAAGCGGCCGCGTACTTCGCATTGTCCGTTTCGGTGAGGTCGCCCGTGGTGGGCAGCACCGGCAGATCACCGCCGATCCCGCAGCCGACACCGGAGAGGTGCACCGCGCTGAAGCCACGGATGTGGTCGTCGTCGTAGCCGTAGCCGGCGTAGTGCCCGGTGTCGGGGGAGAGTTGCACCATGCCGAAGGGGACGGCGGCGCCCGGGTAGGTGTTGCCGTCGTTCCGGGTGCCGATGAACGGGTTGACCAGGTCGGTGAGCGGGCCGGCGGCCGGCTCGGCCTGCGCGGCGGGGGCGGTGAGCGCACCCGCGAGGAGCGCGGCCGCCAGCACCGCGCCCGCGGTACGCAGCCGGGTACGACTGAGCCATGGCATGGATGGGGACCTCCGGGTCGGGTCGTCGCCGTACGGCGGCCGGGCGTGCCGGGAAGGCTTCCGTACGCGGCGGTCGACAACGTTGTCAGAGTGCGCTCATTCTTGGTGCCGGTCAGGTGCGCGTCAAGAGGTGGTGGCGGAGTAACTCCGGTGCGCCCAGGGCCCGTACGAGGTGTCGGCACAGCTCCGGGGGTGGCGTGGCGCGAGGGGTGAGGAGTGGCGCGCCGGCCGGATATGCAGGCCCGCGCAGCCGAAAATCATGCGGTGCCTGCCTTGCTCTCTTCGGGGGCGCGTGCCTCAATGGGCAGCGAAATACGGGTTGCTGACTGAGCGTCAGTTCATGGCGCCCGGTCAGCGGCGGGGTCCGGCCGCGGCCCCCGCGTGGCTGCCTGCCGTTCCCTGGCGTACCCCTCGACGGCCGGTGCCATGGACCCGCACCCCCCTCACGAAGGCGGTACCCCCATGAGACACCTCAGACCCGGCAGACTCGGCTTCGGTACGGCGCTCGGCGTCGCGCTCGCCACCGCGGGTACGCTCGCGATGGCGCCCGCCGCCACCGCGGTGACACCCGGCACCGCGACCCTCTCGTTCGACTGCGGTTGGTACGGCTCCGGCACGGCGACGCTCACCGCGACCCAGAACGGCACGGCCGCGACGATCAGCCTGGCCACCAAAGCGATCAGCTCACCGATAAACATCGGCGCGAACTCGGTCACCTCCACCCTCACGCTCACCAAGAACGGCTCGGGAACCACGCAGTTCAAGGGCAGTTCCAACCCGGCGATCCCGGCCGGCAGCGAGGTCTCCACCGGCCCCCTCACCGGCACGGTCGCCCCCGGGGACAGTCTGGAAGCCACCTCCCTGAAGGTCGTGGTGCTGGGCATCACGGCCACCTGCAAGGCCACCTCCCGGCAGTCGCCGGGGCCGTTCGTCTTCTGACCTTGCGCGGGGACCGGCGGCAGGTGGCGCCGGTCCCCGTCGTGTGCCGGCGCCCGGTCAGCGGCGGTGGTTCACTGCGGTGTCCCGCCGTCCTGCGGACCGGAGGCGGTCTGCCCCTCGCTCCGCGCCAGGTTCGAACGGCGGTAGGAGTACGAGAAGTAGATGACCATGCCGACCAGGAACCACACCGCGAAGCGGACCCAGGTCTGCCATGCCAGGAACGTGATCAGCCAGATCGAGAAGCACACCCCGATCGCCGGCACCACCGGCATCCCGGGCGTACGGAACGTCCGGGGCAGTTCGGGGTGCCGGTAGCGGAGCACGATGACCGCGATGCAGACGACCACGAACGCGAGCAGAATGCCGATGTTCGTCAGCTCGGCGGCCTCCCCGATCGGCAGGAAGCCCGCGATGGCCGCGGAGGCGAAGCCGACGATCCAGGTCACCCGGGTCGGCACATGGTGCTGGGGGCTGGTCTTGGCGAACCACTTCGGCAGCAGCCCGTCCCGGCTCATCGAGAACCACACCCGGGTCACCCCGAGCATGAAGGTGAACATGACGGTCAGGATGCCGATGATCGCGCCGACCGCGATGATGTCCGCCAGGCCGCTCAGACCCACCGCCTTGAAGGCCGAGGAGAACCCGCTCTCCGGGTCGATGTGCTGGTAGTTCTGCATCCCCGTCAGCACCAGGCAGGCCAGGACGTACAGCACCATGGAGATGGCCAGCGAGTACAGGATCGCCTTCGGCATGTGGCGCTGGGCGTCCTTGGACTCCTCGGCCGCCGTGCTCATCGCGTCATAGCCGAAGACCGCGAAGAAGACGGTGGCCGCGCCGGTGAAGGCGCCGGTCACCCCGAACGGGAAGAACGGCGTGTAGTTCGCGGTGTTGATGTGGAAGAAGCCGACCACGATCACCACGATGACCACCAGGACCTTCAGGCCCACCACGATCGTCTCGAAGCGCGCGGCGTTCTTGATGCCCAGGGTCAGCAGATAGGCGATCAGCAGACACAGCACCGCCGCGAAGAGGTCCACCCGGTGCCCCGGACCGGTGCCCGGCGCCCCCAGCATCCAGGAGGGCAGATCGAGGCCCAGCTCACCGAGCAGGAACCCGAAATAGCCGGAGATGCCGATCGCGACCACCGCCACGATCGCGGTGTACTCCAGCAGCAGGTCCCAGCCGATGAACCAGCCCGCCACCTCGCCGAGGACCGCATAGCCGTAGGTGTAGGCCGAGCCCGCCTTCGGGATCAGCCCGGCGAACTCGGCGTAGGAGAAGGCCGCCGCGGCGCTCGCGACGCCCGCGATCAGGAAGGAGATCACCACGGCCGGGCCGGCCTTGCCGTTCGCGACGGTGCCGGCCAGGGTGAAGATGCCCGCGCCGATGATGCCGCCGACTCCGATGGCCGTCAGCTGCCACAGGCCGAGCGCCCGGGTGAGCTGCTGACTTGCGCTGCCTTCCGCCTCTTCGATGTGTTCGATCGGTTTACGGCGCAGTACGCCCTGTCCCGCGCGCAAGCCCATGCCTCATCCCTCCGTCGCTCCGTTGTGGTCCGACGGCGGCTCATCATGGACCCTCGGGGGCGTCTTAGGAAGGCGACTCCACCGGATGGCGCCCAGTGCTGCGGGACTCGCCGGGAGACGTACCCGGCAGGTGTGTCATTCGGCCTCCTCCAGACGGAAGCCGACCTTCAGACCGACCTGGTAGTGATCGATCGCGCCGTCGACGATGTGCCCGCGGACCTGGGTGACCTCGAACCAGTCGAGGTTGCGCAGGGTCTCCGAGGCGCGCTTGATGCCATTTTTGACCGCGGCGTCCATGCTCTGCTGGGACGTTCCGACGATCTCGGTCACGCGATACGTGCGGTCGGTCACGGTGATCTCCCTCGCCGGGGCGGCGCTCCGCCCGTCCACTGTCCACCGTGCCTCAGGGCGCCCGGGCCCACCAGCGGAGCGGGGGCCGGGCGGGAGGTTGCGGGCCTGTCCTAGGGAACGACGGTGACCGGCCAGCGTCCGGCCTTGACCAGGCGTACCGCGACCGAGCCCATGATGCGGTGCCCGGCCGACTCCGAGGCGCCGACCACCACCGCGTCGGCCGTGAGCTCGTCGGCCATCTGCACCATGCCGTTGTACGGGTCGCCACGCAGCGTGTGGAACTCCCAGCGCAGGTGGTACAGCCCCGCCAGCCGCTCGGTCGCCCGGCGGATCTCGGTCATCAGCTCCTCGGTCACCTCGTCCGTGGCATCGGCGACCGGCGCCCCCATCGCCGCCCCGACGGGCAGCACCGGCTGGACGTAGACCATGGCGAGCTTCGAGGACTGACGCCGGGCCAGTCCCGCCGCGTAGGCGGCGGCGCGCCACGACGAATCGGAGCCGTCGATGCCCACGACGATGACCTTCGGGCCGTCCGTTCCGCGCTCGAACCGCGCGGGTGCGTTCTCGTCCACACGACGGAGGTTATCCGCACAGGTGTGCTGCCGGGGCGGCGGGCCGGGCCGTCGGCCCCGTGGCCCGCCGCCCCGGCCGGTCAGGCGGGCGCCGGGGGCCAGCTGTCCGGCGACAGCACGCCCAGCACGTACGCCCTGGCGACCAGCGCGGTACGTCCCTGGACCCGCCAACGGCGGGCCAGCCGGGTGAGGTGATAGTTGACCCCGTCGACGGTCAGCCCCAGCGCCGTCCCGATCGACGCCGTGGTCGCGCCGCCCGCGGCCAGCGCCAGGATCTGCGTCTCCACGGGGCTGGCCGAGCCGCGCGGCGCGGGCGGCGGGGCGGTCTCGCGCACCCGCAGCAGCGCCAGCAGCGCGGGCGGGTTCACCGAGGGATCGCCGACCGGGTCCACCGTCAATTCCCCTTCCCGCTCGGTGCCGTCGGGGCCGACGGACCAGCGCACCTCGATCGGATAGCGTGACCGGCGCCCCAGCCGCAGGGCCTCGGTGAGCCGGTCGAGCTGTGCCTTCGCCCGGGGCTCGAAGAGGTCCAGCAGATTGCGGCCGCGCAGTTGTCCCGGGGCCGCGCCCCACTCGGTGGCCATGGCCGGATTGGCGATGAGCACCTCGCCGTGGGCCGTGCAGACCGCGATCGGCGTGGGGATGCGGTACAGCAGGATCAGTAAGTAATTGCGCCAGGGGCCGGCCGCGTAGGGGCCGGCCGGATCCAGAGGGCCGTGTGCGGAGGGCGGTGTGCCGGTGTCCCCGGTGTCCGGCGTCCCGTCGGCAGTCCCGTTGTCCATTGCCTCTTCTCCGGTCCGTGCGCAAGAGCCAGCGGCGAAAAACCACTGCACAATCATGCAGTGGCCCGGGCCCGTCCGGAGCGCGGGGCCCGGCACGCTGGAGTCATGACCGACACCATCGCGCTCCACAGTGACCCACACGCCGCCGATGACGGCATTCCGGTGGCCGACCTCACCGAGGCCGGGCTCACGCATACGCCCCTCCAGCAGTCCATGGACCTCGCCCGGATCCACGGCCCGGTCTTCGCGCGCAAATTCGGCGCCCACCGGACGCTGTTCGTCTCCTCGCTCGACCTGGTCACCGAGGTCGCCGACGAATCCCGCTTCCGCAAGGGGGTGTCGGTCGTGCTGGAGAACGTCCGGGAGTTCGCCGGTGACGGTCTGTTCACCGCGTACAACGACGAGCCGAACTGGGCCAAGGCGCACGAGGTCCTGATGCCGGCGTTCGCGCTCGGCTCGATGCGGACCTACCACCCGGCGATGCTCAAGGTGGCCCGCCGGGTCATGGCGTCCTGGGACCGCCGGGTGGCCGACGGCACGCCCGTCCAGGTCGCCGAGGACATGACCCGGATGACGCTGGACACCATCGGGCTGGCCGGCTTCGGCTTCGACTTCGAGTCGTTCTCCCGCGGCGACACCCCGCATCCGTTCGTCGAGGCGATGGTGCGCTGCCTGGAGTGGAGCATGACGAAGTTCTCCCGGGACCCCGCTGCCGACCACTCGGCGGCGGACGCGGCGTTCCAGGCCGACGCGGACTACCTCGCGTCCGTCGTCGACGAGGTCATCGCCGCCCGGACGGCGGGCGGCGCGTCCGGTGACGACGACCTGCTGGGCCTGATGCTCGGCGCCCGGGACCAGGGGGACGAGGCGGCGGCGAACCGCCCCACCCTCGATCTCGCCAATATCCGCAACCAGGTCATCACCTTCCTGATCGCGGGCCACGAGACCACCTCGGGCGCGCTCTCGTTCGCCCTCTACCACCTGCTCAAGGACCCACTCGCGCTGCGCATGGTCCAGCGCGAGGCCGACGAACTGTGGGGCGACCAGGCCGACCCCGCCCCGTCGTTCGAGGACATCGGCCGGCTGCCGTTCACCCGTCAGGTGCTCAACGAGGCGCTGCGGCTGTGGCCCACCGCCGCCGCCTTCACCCGCCAGGCCCGCGCGGACACCCTGCTCGGCGGCCGCTACCCGGTGCGGGCGGGGGAGCTGGTCACCGTGCTCACCCCGATGCTGCACCGCGACCCGGCCTGGGGCGACAACCCCGAGCTGTTCGACCCCTCCCGCTTCAGCCCGGAGGCCGAGGCGGCCCGCTCCCCGCACGCGTACAAGCCGTTCGGGACGGGTGAACGCGCCTGCATCGGGCGGCAGTTCGCGCTGCACGAGGCGACCATGCTGCTCGCCCTGCTCGCGCACCGCTACCGGCTGCTCGACCACACCGGCTACCAGCTGCGCATCAAGGAGACGCTCACCCTCAAGCCGGACGGGTTCACGCTGACCCTGGCCGCCCGAACGCCCGCCGACCGGGCCGCGGTCCGCGCCGCGCTGGCCGTCCTGCCGGGCGGCGGCACCGGCACGGAGGACGGCGCCGCGACCGACGACGGGCTGCCGACCCGCGTCCCCCAGGGCACCGGCCTGCTGGTGCTGCACGGCAGCAACTACGGCACCTGCCGCGAATTCGCCGAGCGGCTCGCCGACGAGGCCACCGGACTGGGCTTCGCCCCCGACGTGGCGCCGCTGGACGCCGCCGTCGGTGCGCTGCCCGCCGACCGGCCCGTCGTCATCGTGGCCGCCTCCTACAACGGCCGGCCCACCGATGACGCGGCGGCCTTCGTGGAGTGGCTGAACACGGCGCGGGACGGCGCCGCGGCCGACGTCCCGTTCGCCGTCCTCGGCGTCGGTGACCGCAACTGGGCCGCCACCTACCAGCACATACCGACCCTCATCGACGACCGGCTGGACGCCCTCGGCGCCCACCGGGTGCTGCCGCGCGCCGAGGCCGACGCCTCCGGCGACCTGGGCGGCACCGTCAAGGAGTTCACCGCGGCGCTGCGCACCCAGTTGCTGGCCCGGTACGGCGACCCGGCCTCCGTCGGCGCCGCCCGGCCCGCGGCGGAGGACACCGGCTACACCGTCACCGAGGTCACCGGCGGCCCGCTGGACGCGCTCGCCGCCCGCCACGACCTCGTCCCGATGACCGTCACCGAGGCATACGACCTGACCGCCGAGGACTGGCCCCGGCCCAAGCGCTTCCTGCGGATCGCGCTGCCGGACGGCGTCGGCTACCGCACCGCGGACCACCTCGCCGTGCTGCCGGCCAACGCCCCGGCCGCCGTCGAGCGCGCCGCCCGGGCCCTCGGCGCCGACCCGGAGACCGTTCTCGCACTGCACCGGGCCGGCGGGCCCGCCCGGGACGCCCTGCCCGTCGACCGTCCCGTCACGGTGCGTCAACTTCTCACGCACCACCTGGAACTGGGGCTGCGGCCGACCCCCGCGCAGGTCGCCGTGCTCGCCGCGCACAACCCGTGCCCGCCCGAGCGGCTCGCCCTGGAGTCCCTCGCCGCGGACGACCCGCGCACCCTGATCGAGCTGATCGAGGCGCACCCCGCGCTGCGCGGGGCCCTGCCCTGGCCGACGGTGCTGGAGCTGCTGCCGCCGCTGCGCATCCGGCACTACTCGCTGTCGTCCTCGCCCGCCACCGACGCCCGGCACGCCGACCTGATGGTGTCGCTGCTGCCCGGCGGCACCGGCTCCACCCATCTGCACTCCCTGCGGCCCGGCGACACCGTCCTGGCCCGCGTCCAGCCCTGCCGCGAGGCCTTCCGCCTCGATCCGGCCGAGGACACCCCGGTGATTCTGGTCGCGGCGGGCACCGGCCTCGCGCCCTTCCGCGGCGCCGTCGCCGACCGGGTCGCCGCCGGTCGAACGGCGCCCGCCCGGCTCTACTTCGGCTGTGACGACCCGGCCGGCGACTTCCTGCACGCCGCGGAGTTCGCCGCCGCCGAAGCCGCCGGGGTGATCTCCGTGCGGCCCGTCTTCAGCGCCCGCCCGGAGCACGGCCACCGGTTCGTCCAGCACCGGATCGCCGCCGAGGCCGCCGAGGTGTGGGAGCTGCTCCAGGCCGGCGCGCGGGTGTACGTCTGCGGCGACGGCAGCCGGATGGCGCCCGGTGTCCGGGCGGCCTTCCGCGAGCTGCACGCTGCGCAAACCGGCGCCTCCCCGCAGGAGTCCGAGGCCTGGCTGCGCGAACTGACCGCCTCCGGCCGCTACATCGAGGACGTGTACGCGGCGGGCTGACGCGGCGTCCCTCCCGGCGGGCTGGATCTCCGGGCCCGCCGGGGCCAAGGTGGGTGGGTGCGGCCAACCGGGGCCGCACCGCTCGCCGTCCGCGACCGGGGCGGCGACCCGACCCGGGGGGATGACGACATGACCAAAGCCCTGATCATCGGCGGTGGCATCGCGGGGGCGGTGACCGCGATGGCGCTGCGGAAGGCAGGCATCGACGCCGAGATCTTCGAGGCCTATCCGACCGGCGCCGACGACGTGGGTGCCTTCCTCGTGCTCTTCGCCAACGGGCTCGAAGCGCTCCGGGTGATCGACGCACACGGCCCCGTCGCCGCGCACTCCTTCCCGGCGCAGCGGGTGGAGTTCCTCGACGGGAGCGGGGAGCGGCTGGGGGAGCGGCCCATCGCCGGCGCCGCCCAGGGCACCGACCTCGGCCCGCGCACCCTGCGGCGGGCCACGCTCTATCAGGTGCTGCACGCCGAGGCGGCCCGCCGCCAGATCGCCGTACGACACGGCAAGCGGCTGGTCGGCGCCGAGACCGTGCGCACCGCGGACGGCACGCGGGTGATCGCCTCCTTCGCCGACGGCAGCCGCGCCGAGGGTGACCTCCTCATCGGCGCCGACGGCCTGCACTCCGTCACCCGCACCCTGATCGACCCGGCCGCGCCCCGCCCCCGTTACACCGGCCAGAACACCGTCTGCGGCTACGTCCGCGAGACCGAGGTGCCGCTCCCGCCGGACACCTACACCATGATCCGCGGCAAGCGGGCCTTCTTCGGCTGCACCCGCGCCCCCGACGGCGCCGTCTGGTGGTTCGCCAACATCCCCGGCACGGAACTGGACCGGACCGGCCCGCCGGACACCGCCCCCGGTGCCTGGCGCGAGCGGGTGGCCGAACTCTTCGCGGACGACGACACCCCGGCCGCCGCCCTCGTCCGCGCCAGTGGCGACCGCCTCATCGCCTCCAGCGCCTACGACCTCGCCACCATTCCGACCTGGCACACCGACACCATGGTCGTGCTCGGCGACGCCGCACACGCCGCCGCCCCCAACGCCGCCCAGGGCGCCTCGATGGCCATCGAGGACGGCATCGTGCTCGCCAGGTGCCTGCGCGACCGGCCCGACCCGCACAGCGCCTTCGCCGCGTACGAAGAGCTGCGCAGGGAGCGGGTGGAGAAGGTCGTCGCCGCGAGCGCGGGGATGGCCAAGCTCACCGCGACGGGCGCCACCCAGGGTCCCGTGCCCCGGTACGGAGCGCCCCGGGACGGCGCGGCGCGCGACAGGGCGGCCGCCGACGACTGGCTGACGGGGTACCGGATCGAGTGGTGAGGCGCCCGGGAGGCGCCGGCCGCACGCAAGAGGGCATCGGCACCGGATCTCCCCGTTGCCCGGCCGCTGCCGCTGCGCCGGCACCGACCGTTCCTCCGCTTTCCCCCCTTTCCGGGGTCCCTTCCGTCCCCAACTCCCGTACGCTGCTGCCCGATCGTCCGGATGACCGACCGGACGAGCGGCCTCCGGACCGGTGCCGGACGGCCGATGACCTCAGGAAAGCGGGGAACATGAACGGGAAGCGGCGTGTGGGAACGGTCGCCGTCGCGGCGGCGGCGGTGCTCACGATGACCGGTCCGGCCGGTGCCGAGCCGGCCGGTGAGACCTACGGCACCAGTACGTCCGTGGGCGTGCACAACGCCTACGACAAGGAGAAGTACCCCTACTTCGCGGACGCCCTGGACTCCGGCGCGGCGCTGCTCGAACTCGACCTCTGGACGAACGGCCTGGGCAGGTCCTGGCGGGTCTCGCACACCAACCCGCTCGGGAACAACAACAACTGCGCGGGCGCCGCCGACGCCGCGCAGCTGCGCACCAAGAGCCGCAACCAGGACTTCGCCGGCTGCCTCGCCGACATGAAGGCCTGGCACGACGCCCACCCCGGCCACCGTCCGATCCTGCTCAAGGTCGAGATGAAGGACGGCTTCAACGCCAAGGGCGGCCGCGGCCCCGCCGAGTTCGACGCGCTGGTGCGGCAGAAGCTGGGCGATGCGGTCTACGGACCCGGCGACCTCACCGCCGGGCACGCCACCCCGGACGAGGCGGTGCGGGCCGGCGGCTGGCCCGCCCGCGCCGACCTGGCCGGCAAGTTCCTGTTCGAGCTGATACCGGGCACGGTCGAGGAGAAGAACCCGTTCGACAAGCTGTGGACGGACGTGGAGTACGCCGGACACCTCAAGGACCTTGCGGCGCAGGGGAAGCTGGCGCGGTCCACGGCGTTCCCCGCCGTGCACGGCGCGGCCGCCGGCGACCCCCGCGAGCGCTACGCCGACCGGTCACTGCGCCCCTGGTTCGTGGCCTTCGACGGGGACGCCGCGACCTATCTGAACGGCAGTATCGACACCGCCTGGTACGACACCCGCCACTACCTGCTCATCATGACCGACGCCCACAACGTGCCGCCGGTCATCGATGGCACCCGCCCGACCGAGGCGCAGGCCCTGGCCCGGGTCCGTCAGCTCGCCTCGGCGCACGCGAGCATCGCCACCGACGACTGGTATCCGCTGCCGTCCGTCCTCAAGACCGTGGTGCCGCGCGGGGCGTGAGGGCGAGGGCCTCGGTCCCGGAGCCGGGCCGGGCCGCCTTCGTGGCCGGCCCGGCGGTCGCCCGCCGGTAGAGCGCGGCCACCTCCGCACCGAACCGGCTGCTGTACGAGACGAGGTCGTCACCGCCCTCGTCGAGACCGCCTATCACGCCGATCAGCGATCCGGTGCCGGTGGCCGGGTCGAGGTCGGTGAGCATCGGTCCGCCGCTCGTCCCGTTCGGGAACCCCGGGCAGGCGAACCGGAGTTGGGTCGCGCTCTGCAGGTCCGCCGTGTGCCGGCAGCTGACCGGTCTGTCCCGGTCCTCGGGATAGCCGGTCAGCTGCGCCGGGCGCCCGGGCAGTGCGTCGAAGCGGAGCCGTTCGGCACCCGTGACGTCCTCGATCCGGCCGCCGCCCCGGCCCGCCCTGCGCACCCGCAGGAACGCCACGTCGTGGTCCGGGTCCCGGTTGCTGATCCAGCGCGGGTCGACATCGATCCGGCTGGGCACCCACAGCCCGTACGGCGCCACCCCGTCGTGCAGACCGGGCGCGAACACCAGCCGGGTACGGAAGCCGTCGTCGTGCACACAGTGCGCCGCGGTGACGACCAGGTCACCCGCCGGGGAGTGCACCACGCTGGCCGTGCAGTGGTGGACCGGACTGCCGTCCTCGTCGGGGGAGAAGAGCGCGCCGACCGCCGGAGCGGGTTCCGTCGGGGCCGCCATCAGCGGCCGGGACACCGACGAGGTGGCCGCCGTGGCACGGTTGCTCCGGGCCGGTACCAGCGGCCCCGGCCGCTCCACGTAGGGCCCGGCGAGCACGGCCGCGGCGGCCCGGTCCCCCTCGGCCGAAGGGGCGAGATAGGTACCGGTGGCGGGGTCCCCGTCGGCCAGGTACGGATCGCGCGACGAGGAGCCCAGCACCAGTGCGGTGCTGCCCACCACGATCGCCACCACCCCGAGCGCCAGGGTCGTCCGCAGCGGAACGCCGGGCCGGCCGCGCCCCGTGCACGGCAGCCCGCCGGGACCCGGGCAGTCGGGGGCCGCCGGTGCTCCGGCGCTCTCGTCCGCCCGCCCGGCGCTGTCCGCCGGCGCGGTCCCGCGTTCGCTCGTCGCCACCAGCCGCCGCCTCCCCACATCAGCCGGTGTCACCCCGTCGGACGCGGGGGCGGCACCGGAACCAGACATTTCACCCAGTCTGATGCAGGGCGGGGTGACACGGTTGGCTCACCTGGGCGAATCCCTGAGGTCGCGGGCGGACATCACGCACACACCGCATCGGAACACCCGTCACCTCCGGGGCCCGGTGGGCCAGATGGCCGGGCCGTGCCACGGGGGATGACGGCGCGGTACGGACCGGTCCCGTTAGGCCGGTCGGGTGAACTCGTGGCGGTCCCCCGCACCGATGCCCGGTGTCGCTCCTCGCGGGGCTGCGCACCCCGCCCGACAAGCGCACCGCGTGGCCCACGCGACCCGCTCAGCGGACGAGCCGTACCCCCTGCCCGGCGAGGTTGTGCGCGATCAGCGTCCCGGCCAGCCCGACCTCGTTCGGGAAGTCCATCGGGACGATGCCCAGGCCGGTCCAGCGGCTGCCCTCCGAGCCCGTCAGCAGCCTTTGGACCTGCGGGTTGAGGCGGTCCGCGTTGGAGCGGGGCGGGAGCCAGGCGGAGGTGCTGACGTAGTTGACGAAGAGCTTGCCCGGCTGGGTGACGGCCTTGCGGAACTGCGCCTCGATCTTCGGGTACTTCCCGAACGGCTCCGCCATGTAGTCGTCCTGGATGTCGAAGAGCGCCGGATCGGCGTACCGGACGCCGCCGAGGCCGTCGGAGTCCGCCAGCAGGACGACCCTGCCGCGGGCCCCGCCCAGCGTCGGCAGATCGCCGTCCAGCCGGAACAGCGGACGGTAGCCCTTGTCGTCCAGGTAGCTGACGAAGATCCGGCGGAACTCGTCGGCGGAGACCTCCGAGTACTCCTGCTTGACCCGCATCAACACCGTCTCGGAGGGGTGCGCCCGGAGGAACGCCCGGCAGGCGTTGAGCACATCGCCGAACATCAGCTGTTGGTAGAACGCGCCGTGATGAATGGCGAAGACGCCGTCGACGGCCCGGCAGCGGACGTCCAGAAAGCGGATGCCGGAGGCGAGTTGGGCGTCGACGGGAGTGTTCTGGCAGGCGACCCAGGGGCCGCCGATCCGGGCGCCGGAGTCATGGGTGCCGGGGATCGTCAGCCGCTGGACGGGGGTGCCGTCGCCGAGCGCCGACATCCAGTCCTGTGCGGACAGCGCACGGGCCCGCCGCGGGGCCGCGCCGGCCGTGAACTGCCCGCTGCCGATGCCCGCCAGCACCCCGGCGGCCGACAGCCCGGCCGCGCCCCTGAGGAAACCCCGCCGATCCAGTCCCAGCCCCATGCCGCGTCCCCTGTCCGTCGAGTCTGCGTGCCCCCGCACCGGACGCTCCGGTGCGAAGCGCGATCGGGGCATCGAACCACATCGACCGTGGACATGACACCCGGCCGGCGGACCCGTTCGGTCGCGCCGGCCGGGCAGGGACGGGGCTCAGACGCGGAAGGCCAGCGACAGCGCGAAGCGGTCCGCGCTGTCCGTCCACCAGCTGTTCAACTCCAGCCCGGCCGCGGAGAGTTCCTTGCGCACACCCTCCTGGCGGAACTTGGCCGAGACCTCGGTCCGCAGCTCCTCGCCCGCGGCGAAGGTCACCGCGAGGTCCACACCGGGGATCTTCACGGTCAGGTCCTTGCGGGCCCGCAGCCGCATCTCGATCCACTCCTGCCGGGCGTCCCACACGGCGACATGGTCGAAGTCCGCGGGATCGAAGTCGCCGCCCAGCTCGCGGTTGATGACCTCCAGGACGTTCTTGTTGAACGCGGCCGTCACCCGCTGCGGATCGTCGTAGGCGGCCACCAGGGTGGCCTCGTCCTTGACCAGGTCGGTGCCGAGCAGCAGGGCATCGCCCGGGGACAGCATGGCGTGCACCGAGCGCAGGAAGGCCGCGCGCTCGTCCGGCAGCAGATTCCCGAGGGTGCCGCCGAGGAAGGCGAGCAGCCGCGGGCCGGGAGTGGCGGGGAGCTCGATGCCCCGCTGGAAGTCGGCGACCAGCGCGTGCACGGTGAGCCCGGGATACTCGCCCAGCAGCGCCTCGCCCGCCGCGGCCAGCGCGGATTCGCTGACGTCGATGGGCACATAGGTGTGCAGCGAGCCGAGCGCACCGATGAGGTGGCGCGTCTTGTCGGACGAGCCGGAGCCCAGCTCGACCAGCGTGCGGGCCTGGGTGGCGGCGGCGATGTGGTCGGCGCGGGTGAGCAGGATCTCCCGCTCGGCCCGGGTCGGGTAGTAGTCGGGCAGCTTGGTGATGTCCTCGAACAGCTCGCTGCCGCGGGCGTCGTAGAACCACTTGGGCGGCAGCTGCTTGGGCGTGCGGGACAGCCCCTGCGTGACATCGGTGCGCAGCGCGGCCGCGCTGGCGTCGGCAGGGAGGGTGCGGGTGATGCTGAGCGGGCTCACGTCACGGGCTCCTTGAGCGGGGTGAGGTGGACCTCGGTCCGGGTGGCGCGCAGCAGGGTGCGGTCCGGGACCTCGGTCCAGTGGGGGGAATCGTCGTACGGTTCGGAGGCGACGGCCGTGCCGCCTCCGGGGACGGCCAGGTGGTAGAGCGTGTCGCCCCAGGTGGTGGCGGCGATGGTGGTGCCGTCGGTGAGCAGCAGATTGAGGCGGGAGCCCGGGGCGGCCCCGGCGACGGCCGTGACGGTGCCGGCCAGCGCCTCGCCGAGCTCGTCACCGCGCTCCAGCCGGTGCCGGACCAGCGCCCAGAGGAACGCCGCGTCGCAGCGGGCCGGCAGCCGCAACAGCTCCGCGGCCGGCAGCTCCGCGGCCAGCGGGGCGAGCGAGTCCGGCCAGCCGGTCACCGCGCCGTTGTGGCTGAACAGATGGCGTCCGGCGGCGTACGGCGCGGCCGCGGCCTCGGCGTCCGCACCGGCGACCGTGGCGTCCCGGACGGCGGCGAGCAGCGCGCCGGTACGCACCACTCGGCCCAGGTCCGGCAGCAGCTCGTCGCCCCAGATCGGCCCGGCCCGCCGGTAGCGGGCGGGCACCGGGTCGTCCGGCGCGTACCAGCCGACGCCGAAGCCGTCCGCGTTGACCGTGCCGTGCCGCTGGTGGCGCGGCGCCCACGACTGCCGGAAGAGGCTGTGCGGCGGAGCCAGTACCAGCTGTCCGAAGGGTATCTCCGGGCCCAGGTACGCAAGATGACGGCACATCAGGCGACGACCTCCCGGGCCGGACGGGCCGCGGGCCTCATATGCCCGCCTCCGGGTCGGCGTCCCGGGCGGTACGGAACCCGGAGAAGATCTGCCGGCGGACCGGCAGGTCCCAGTTGCGGAAGGTGCCCCGACAGGCCACCGGGTCGACCGCGAACGACCCGCCGCGCAGCACCTTGTACTCGTCGCCGAAGAACACCTCCGAGTACTCCCGGTAGGGGAAGGCGGCGAAGCCCGGGTACGGCAGGAAGTCGCTCGCCGTCCACTCCCACACATCGCCGATCAGCTGCCGTACGCCCAGCGGTGACTGCCCGTCCGGGTAGCTGCCGATGGGGGCGGGCCGCAGATGCCGTTGGCCGAGGTTGGCGTGGGCCGGCGTGGGGTCCTCGTCGCCCCAGGGGTAGCGCATGGCCCGGCCGGTCGCCGGGTCGTACCGGGCGGCCTTCTCCCACTCGACCTCGGACGGCAGCCGCCGCCCCGCCCAGCGGGCGTAGGCATCCGCCTCGTACCAGCTGACGTGCAGCACCGGCTCGTCCGGCGGCACCGGCTCGGTCACCCCGAACCTCCGGCGCAGCCACTGGCCGCCGTCCCGCTGCCAGAACAGCGGGGCGTGCAGCGCGTGTTCCTGTACCTGGGCCCAGCCCGCGGGGTCCCACCAGCGCGGGTCCTCGTAGCCGCCGGCGTCGATGAAGCGCTGGTAGGCGCCGTTGCTGACCGGGGTGGTGTCGATGAGGAAGGCGGGGACCAAGCGGTGGTGGGCGGGCCGCTCGTTGTCCAGCGCCCAGGGCTCGGTGGAGGTGCCCATGGTGAACGGGCCGCCGGGGACCAGGACTTCGGCCGGAATGATCTCGTCGGTGGCGGGCGACGGCTCGGGCGCGGTGAGCACGGCCGCACCGCGGCGGAGTTGGTGTGTGATGAGCATGGTCTCGTCGTGCTGCTGCTCGTGCTGGGCGATCATGCCGAAGGCGAAGCCGGAGTCCAGCAGCGGACCGCCGTGCAGCGGGGTGCGCTCCAGGATGTCCAGCACCCGGCCGCGGACCTCGGCGACATAGCCGTGCGCTTCGTCCGGTGCCAACAGCGGCAGCGAGGGACGGGTCGCCCGGGGGTGCTCGAAGGCGTCGTAGACGGAGTCGATGTCGGGGCGCAGCGCGTCACGGCCGCCGACGGTGCGCAGCAGCCACTGCTCCTCCTGGTTGCCGATGTGGGCCAGGTCCCACACCAGCGGGGACATCAGCGGGGAGTGCTGGGCGACGAGATCGGGATGCTCGACGCAGGTGGTCAGCAGGCGGGTGCGGTCGCGGGCGGCCAGCAGCGCCGAGGCCGCCCGCTCACGAAGGAGCTCGGGGTCGATGGTCACTGGCTGTCCTTCCCAACGGTGAGATCGCCCTCCACCGCGTACAGGGCGTCGAGATGGTCGTCCGCGGGGCAGCGGCCGCGCGCCACATAGCGCGTGGTGAACTCCGCGACCGCCGCGCACACCTCGGCCGAGGCGCCGAGCCGCGGCAGCGCCTCCTGCGCGGCGGCGAAACAGGCCGTCGCCGCGGCGTGCAGCTCCGGATCGGTCAGTGCCCCGCGGGCGGCCCGCCGCCACAGCGGATTGCGCGGCGCCGGCCGTGACCCGGCGGTCTCCGCAAGGGGCTTGACGATGCGGTAGGCACTCTCCGTGGCCTCCGGGTCGTCGAACAGCGCGGCCGTGACGGCGAGCGGCACGATCCACCCGGCCTCGCCCGACTGCGCGTCGATCATGCGCAGCTCCAGATGGCCGCGCGGCCGTACGGGCGGGAAGAGCGTGGTGACGTGGTAGTCCAGATCCTCCTGGGTGGGCGGCCGGGGCACGCCGGTACGGACCCACTCCCGGAACGAGAGCCCTTCCGGTGCGTCCCACGGGCCGTCCTCGGAGCGCAGGCACATCACCGGGGCGTCCATGACGTAGCGCACCCAGGCGGCGCGCGGGTCCGGGCCCTGCGGCGGGGCGAGCGTACGGGCCGGGTCGAGCTGGGACCAGACGACCTGGCGGGTGGTGCGGTACCCGGTGGGGCAGCCCTCGCTGGTCGGTGAATTGGCGAAGGCCGCGGCCAGTACGGCACCCAGCAGATGCGCCAGCAGCCAGCGCCGGCCGTGCCCGAGCGGGCCGGGCTCCTCGTACCCGGCATCCACACACACCTGCACGGAGGCGGTGGCGCACATCATCGACCGCCCGGCGGAGCCCCAGCGGTCGAAGTACGCCTCCATGGCGTCGTAGCGCGGTTCGGTCAGCACCCGCTGCGGGCGGTGCCAGGGATTGTGGCCGTGGCCGGCCATGCCCAGCCCCATCGCCCGCATGGCGGGGCGGACCAGGGCGAGATCGGCGGTGACGGCCTCGATGCAGCCGGTGAGGGAGGTGGCGGCGGGTGAGCTGAGTTCCAGCTGGCCGCCCGGTTCGAAGGTCAGCAGGGAGCGGAGGGGGAGTGCGCGCAGGGTCGTGACCGCGCTGCGCAGCCGGGCCGGATCGACCGGACATCGGGGGTTGCGCGCGTCGTGCACCAGCCACTCGATCTCGACCCCGATACGACGCGGCGGCCCCGTTTTGAAGCATATTCCGCGCAGGTGAGCTTCCAGCTCCGCTTCCGTGACAGCAGGCCGTACGGGCATGGAATCCCTCTCCCTTGTGGGGTGGCGGCAGGATTGCCGCCCTCCACCTAATCTGTTGCGGGCGATGCGCTCAAGGGCGCATCCGCCGCCGGGACGGCGACGGAGGGGCTCTCACGGGGCCGACGGGCCGTCCGGACCGGGAGACTTCCGAATGGTGCCGCGGCGCCTCCTCGGCGCCAGGACGGCCGCTCCACTCGCCAGGGGGCCCGCCGTGGGGCCCGGCGGCCCGCCGGGCGAGCGGTGGACAGGGGCGAGTGGAACGTACGGCTGTTCGAGTGAGTGTGGGGCGGGGCGCGCTGTGACCGGGGGCGGGGCCCGGCTATGTCGTGAAGTAGTCGTTCCAGGCGTCGATGAGCATCTGCCGGACCGACTGGTCGGCGTGTTGGGCCGCCTGATTGAACGTGCCGGTCACGCCGTAGTAGTAGAAGGCTCCGTCATTCGTCGCCATATGGTCTTCGGCGGGGTTGTCGACGTGCCGACTGAAATGGAGATTCGCAAAGCTCGCCACGGCGGTGCAAATGTAGTACACCCAGTTTCCCGTCGCGTTCTCCATGGCGTTCGTGATACGCCAGTTGTCCATGGGCATGGCGATCCGCGTCCCCCTTTTCGCTGCTGATTTCGCGGATCAGACCGCGGACAGAGTGATGTCACCCGTGCTGGCGACCGTCATGCGGTAGTCCTGCGGGCTGCTCTCGACCTTGGCGAGGACGAACTCCCCCTTGCCGTCGTCCCACTGCCCTTTGACCTTCCAGTCGTCGTCCCAGATGATGCACCTGCCCCGACCGGTCTGTACGCTCAGCGGCTTGTCCTTGTGCTGCGAGATCCAGGCGTACGCGTCGCTGTACGACCTCGGGTTCACGGACTCGCTGTCCCCGGCGTGCTCTTCGTTGACGAAGGACACGAACGAGTTCGACTGGTTGTCGCAGCCTCTGATTCCAGTGGTCATGCGGATCCCCTTTCCTTCACCGGGTCATGGCGCTTTCGGCTCGCCGGCAGTAGCCCGCACGCATCCGAATGCCGCGCTTCCGGGCCGGCCGGCTTCGTCGCGATGCAGCACAAAAGTTACCGATTCGCCGGGCCTTTTGCGGACGAACGAGGGGAATCGGCTGGAAAATTGATCCTGGCCGGTTGGGTGCTCTTGCGGAGAATAGCCATGGACGAATGTGAGCTGCCGGGACTGCAGAGGTTTATGTGCCGCAATTCGCCGTCCGGGGCGCCCTCTCCAGCGCCCCGGACACGCCGCCCTGTGCCGAAATCGCGTACGATCGCCTCTCCCTCGCACAGGGAAGCGATACCGGCCGGATCGCGGTCACCCCGCCGGGCCGTCCGGCGATGTCGACGCCCGAAGACGACAGCAGACGACAGCAGACGACCCAAGATGACCGACGACAGACGACAAAGACGACGGAAGAGGACGACGACGGCATGACGGCACGCCCCTTGGCGGTCTTCGACCTGGACGGCACGCTCGCCGACGCCGGTCACCGGCAGCATCTGCTGGAGCGCACCCCACGGGACTGGAAGGCCTTCTTCGCGGCGGCCACCGAGGACCCGCCGCTCGCCGAGGGGGTGGCCCTGGCCCTCCGCAGCACCGAGGACTGCGAGGTGGTCTACCTCACCGGCCGCCCGGAGCGCTGCCGCCGCGACACGCTCGCCTGGCTCGCCCAACACGGCCTTCCTGAGGGACGGTTGTGGATGCGTCCCGACCACGACCGGCGCCCGGCCCGGCTCACCAAGCTGGAGATCCTGTGCCGGATCGCCCGCGACCGTCAGGTCCGTCATGTGGTCGATGACGACGAACTCGTCTGTGACGCCTGCGAGAAGGCCGGCTTCCCGGTGATCCGGGCCCGCTGGGCCACCCCGTCCGACACCCTGCGGGACGCCCAGCAGCGGGCCGGACGCACGTAGACATCGGGAGCGCCGCCCGTGTCCGGCCGGCCCGGCGGCCCGGCAGCGCAGCCGGGCCGTTCCGCAGCAGATCGGCCGGCGGGTGGCAGCGGGCGAGCCAAGGGATGCCGATGTGCGGGATCCCTTGACCGCGCCCTACCGCCACCCGCCGGCCGGTACGCGTCGGACGGTCCGCCGAGGTCAGACCACCGGCGCCGGGTAGGTCGGGTACTCCACCCCGGAGACGTGCTGGACGACGCGGATGACCTGGCAGGAGTAGCCGAACTCGTTGTCGTACCAGAGGTAGAGGATGGCGTTGTCGCCCTCGACCTTGGTGGCTCCGGCGTCGACGATCGAGGCGTGGCGCGAGCCGATGAAGTCGTTCGAGACCGCGTCGGGGGCGCTGGTGAAGTCGATCTGGCGCATGAGCGGCGAGGTCAGCGACACATTGCGGAGGTAGTCGAGGACCTCCTCACGGCTGGTCTCGCGCGCGAGCTGAAGATTGAGGATCGCGATCGAGACGTCCGGCACCGGGACGCGGATCGAGCTGCCGGTGATCTTCGCCTGGAGGTCCGGCAGCGCCTTGGCGACGGCGGAAGCGGCACCGGTCTCGGTGATGACCATGTTGAGCGGCGCCGAGCGGCCGCGGCGGTCGGAGTTGTGGTAGTTGTCCAGCAGGTTCTGGTCGTTGGTGAACGAGTGGACGGTCTCCACGTGACCGCGCAGGACGCCGTACTCGTCCGCCATCGCCTTCAGCGGCGGGACGATCGCGTTGGTGGTGCAGGACGCGCAGGACAGGATCTGCTCGTCCGGCTTGATGGTGTCGTGGTTGACGCCATGGACGATGTTGGGGACGTCACCCTTGCCCGGCGCGGTCAGGACGACCTTGTCGATGCCGGGGCGCAGGTGCTTCGAGAGGCCCTCGCGGTCGCGCCACTTGCCGGTGTTGTCGATGAGGATGGCGTCCTTGATGCCGTACGCCGTGTAGTCGACCTCCGACGGGTCGCCGGCGTAGATCACCTTGATCTCGTTGCCGTTGGCGATGATCTTGCTGTTCGCCTCGTCAACGGTGATCGTGCCCTGGAACTGGCCGTGGATGGAGTCCCGGCGCAGCAGCGAGGCGCGCTTGACGATGTCCTGCTCGCCTCCCTGGCGGACGACGACGGCGCGCAGCCGCAGACCGTTGCCGGAGCCGGCCTTCTCGATGAGCAGGCGGGCGACGAGGCGGCCGATGCGGCCGAACCCGTAGAGGACGACGTCGCGCGGCTCGCGGCGCTCGATCTTGCCGTCGCCCGTGGCCCCGGCGACGGCCTCGGCGGTGAACTCCGCCACCGACAGACCGCGGTCGTCGCTCCGGTACGTCTCGGCGAGCATGGCGATGTCGATCTGGGACGGGCCGAGATCGAGCGTGGTGAGCGCCTGCAGGAACGGCAGCGTCTCGGTGACCGAGAGTTCCTCGCCGGCGATCTGCCGGGCGAACCGGTGCGTCTTGAGGATGCTGACCACCGACTTGTTCACCAAGGAGCGGCTGTGCAGCAGGACCGTGACGTCCCGCTCGCGGTGCAGCTTCCCGATGATCGGGATCATCGACTCCGCGATCTCTTCGCGGTTTTTCCAGTTGGTGAACGAGTCGTCATTGACAGTCACAGGTTTATCTTTCGAGCTAGGCGGTGCTCATATGCTAACCCGCCCCCCATTTGGTCGGTTCAAGGGGTGCCCCTGGGTGGGCGTGCCGTGAGGGGGCCGCGTCCGTGAAGCCGCCGCCCACCGCCTGCTGCGTCCGGGCACCCGCCGCCCGTCGCGTGTGGCGCAGACTGTTCCCTCAGTGATACCGACCGCTTAGTATGTCGCTGGCGAGGGGGTCGATGTGCCCTTCGCCCCACCGCGTATCCGAGTCTGTGGAGGCACCACGTGAAGGCATGGCGCGTACACGCGAACGGCGAGCCGCGTGAAGTGATGCGGCTGGAGGAGGTGCCGGATCCGCAGCCGGGCCCCGGTCAGCTGCTGCTGCGGGTGCGGGCCGCCAACGTCAACTTCCCGGACGCGCTGCTGTGCCGCGGGCTCTACCAGGCGCGGCCGCCGCTGCCGTTCACCCCGGGCGTGGAGATCTGCGGCGAGATCCTCGCCGTGGGGGAGGGGGCCGCCGGGGACGTCGGCGCGCGGGTGCTCGCCCAGCCGCCGCTGCCCGACGGGGGCCTGGCCGAACTCGCGGTCGTCGACGCGGCGACCGTCCGTCCGGCGCCCGAGGTCCTGGACGACGCCGAGGCCGCGGCGCTGCACATCGGCTACCAGACCGGCTGGTTCGGACTGCACCGCCGGGCCCGCCTCCAGCCGGGCGAGACCCTGCTGGTGCACGCCGCCGCGGGCGGCGTCGGCAGTGCCGCGGTCCAGCTCGGCAAGGCCGCCGGGGCGCGGGTCATCGGCGTCGCGGGCGGCGCGGACAAGGCCCGGGTCGCCCGCGAGCTGGGCTGTGACCTCGTCCTCGACCGGTGTCGTGACGACATCGTCGCCGCCGTCAAGGAAGCCACCGGCGGCCGCGGCGCCGATGTCGTCTACGACCCGGTGGGCGGCGACGCGTACGCCAAGTCCGTCAAGTGCATCGCCTTCGAGGGCCGGATCGTCGTCGTCGGCTTCGCCGGCGGAGCCGTCCCCACCCCGGCCCTCAACCACGCCCTGGTGAAGAACTACACGATCCTGGGCCTGCATTGGGGTCTCTACCAGACCAAGGACCCGGCCGCGATCGACGCCTGCCACGACGAACTGACCAAGCTCGCCGCGCAGGGCACCGTCAAGCCGCTCATCGGCGGACGGGTCCCGTTGGCCGCGGCCGCCGACGCCGTCCAGCGGGTGGCCGACGGGACGTCCGTCGGCCGGCTCGTGGTGCTGCCCGGAGCGAAGGAGGAGCGATGACCGACGCCGCCGACCTGCGACGGCGCACCGCCGCACTGCTCGCCGCGCACCCTCCCGCCGCCACCGGGCGGCTGGAGTTCCTGCGGGCCCGCTTCGACGCCGGGCTCGCCTGGGTCCACTTCCCCGAGGGCCTCGGCGGGCTGGACGCGCCCCGCTCCCTGCAGTCCGTCGTGGACGCCGAACTCACCGCCGCCGGCGCCCCCGACAACGACCCGGGACGGATCGGTATCGGTCTCGGCATGGCCGCGCCGACCATCCTGCGCTTCGGCTCCGACGAGCAGAAGCAGCGCTGGCTGCGTCCCCTGTGGACCGGCGAGGAAGTGTGGTGCCAGCTGTTCAGCGAGCCCGGAGCCGGCTCCGACCTGGCGGCGCTGGCGACCCGCGCGGTACCGGA
Organism: Streptomyces sp. TM32; assembly: GCF_004122755.1. Taxonomy (NCBI): domain Bacteria; kingdom Bacillati; phylum Actinomycetota; class Actinomycetes; order Kitasatosporales; family Streptomycetaceae; genus Streptomyces; species Streptomyces sp. TM32. The sequence continues at coordinate 10,464 of NZ_SDIG01000017.1, read as the reverse complement.
CGAGGAGGGCGGCTGGGTCGTGGACGGCCAGAAGGTCTGGACGTCCAGCGCGCACCTGGCCCGCTGGGCGATCCTGATCGCCCGCACCGACCCCGAGGTGCCCAAACACCGCGGCATCAGCTACTTCGTGTGCGACATGACCGACCCCGGTGTCGAGGTGCGGCCGCTGCGGCAGATCACCGGCGAGGCCGAGTTCAACGAGGTCTTCCTCACCGGTGTGCGGATCCCCGACGCCCATCGCCTCGGCGGGATCGGCGACGGCTGGAAGGTCGCCCAGACCACGCTGATGAACGAGCGGGTCGCCATCGGTGGCTCCCGGATCCCCCGCGAGGGCGGCATGATCGGCGTCGCCGCCGACGACTGGCGCGCCCGCCCCGAACTGCGCACCCATGACCTGCACCAGCGGCTGCTGTCGCTGTGGGTGGAGGCCGAGGTCGCCCGGCTGACCGGTGAGCGGCTGCGCCAGCAGTTGTCCCAGGGCCAGCCCGGTCCCGAAGGCAGCGGGATGAAGCTGGCGTTCGCCCGGCTCGCCCAGGAGATCAGCGGCTGGGAGGTGGAGTTCCTCGCCGAGGACGGGCTGACCTACGACGACTGGACGATGCGGCGGCCCGACGGCGTCGACTTCACCGGCCGCGAGGCCGGCTACCGCTACCTGCGCGCCAAGGGGAACTCCATCGAAGGAGGCACCTCGGAAGTGCTGCTCAACATCGTCGCCGAACGTGTGCTGGGGCTGCCGCCCGAGCCGCGCACCGACAAGGACGTCGCGTGGAAGGACCTCCCCCGATGACCGACGGGACACCCCGCCCCGGCGCCCCGGCGCCCGACCCCGACCTCCTCTACTCCGAAGAGGAGGAGGCGCTGCGCGCCGCCGTACGGTCGCTGCTCGCCGACCGCAGCGATCCGGCCACCGTGCTCGCCGGCCTGGAGTCCGACGTCGCCCACGACACCGGCCTGTGGCGGGCGCTCGCCACGGAGATCGGCACCGCGGGGCTGCTGGTCCCCGAGAAGCTCGGCGGGGCGGGTGCGAGCGCCCGCGAGGCCGCCGTGGTCCTGGAGGAGCTGGGCCGCTCGGTCGCGCCCGTGCCCTACCTGACCAGCGCCGTCATCGCGGTGACCGCACTGCTCGGCTGCGGTGCCGACAGCGCCGACAGTGCGGAAGCCGCCGCGCCGCTCGCCGCCGTCGCCGCCGGCCGCACCGTCGCCGTGCTGGCCCTCCCGCTGCCCACCGCTCCGGGCGCGGTGCCGGACCCGGCCGTACGGGCCGCGGCGGACGGCACGCTCACCGGCCGGGTGACCTCCGTCGCCGACGCCGCGTCCGCCGAGCTGCTGCTCGTCCCGGCCCGGCGCCCCGACGGACCGGCGCTGTACGCGGTCGCGGCCGCGGCCGACGGCGTCCGCACGGAGACCGTCACGCCCCTCGACCTCACCCGCCCCCTCGGCCATCTCACCCTCGACGGCGCCCGCGGCCGCCTCCTGGCCACCGGGGACCGCGCCCGTGCCGCCGTGGACCGCGCCCTGCTCACCGGCGCCGGGCTGCTCGCCTCGGAACAGCTGGGCGTCGCCGAGTGGTGCCTGACCGAGACCGTGCGCCACACCGCCGAGCGCACCCAGTTCGGCCGCCCCGTCGGCTCGTTCCAGGCGCTCAAGCACCGGATGGCCGCGCTCTGGCTGGAGGTCGCCTCGGCCCGGGCCGCCGCCCGCTACGCCGCCGACGCCCTGGCCGCCGACAGCCCCGATGCCCCGGTGGCGGTGGCCGTCGCCCAGGCGTACTGCGCGCCGGTGGCGGTCCGGGCCGCCGAGGAGTGCGTCCAGCTGCACGGCGGCATCGGCATGACCTGGGAGCATCCGGCCCATCTGTTCCTCAAGCGGGCCAAGAGCGATGAGCTCGCCCTCGGCTCGCCGGGGCGGCACCGGGACGCCCTGGCCGGGCTGGTCGGCATCGACGCACCGTAGAGCGGTCCCTCGCGGCCGGTGGTGGCGGTCACGCGGTGATGGCGAAGGTCCGGCTGACACCGCGGACCGCGCCGTCACCGGCGGTGGCCACCTCCAGGAAGTAGCGGGGGCCCGGCGGCACGTTGGGCAGCGTCACCAGCACCTCGCCGGTCCGCCCGTCGCCGGCCCGGGACGCCACCACCGCCACCCGCTGCGCATCGCCCTGGCCGGTCTCCGCGTACAGCCAGACGTCCACCTGCTCACCCGTGGTGTTCGTCCAGGCCACCGTGAAGCTGCCGTTGGCCTTGTAGTCGATGCCGGGCGCGGGGGCGGTCACCACGATCCGCCCCGTCGGGGGCGTGGCGAACCGCTCCTCCTCCGGGCCGGCGGCGGTCGCACCCAGGGCCGAGGTGGCGGCCCGGGCGGCCGAGCCCGCGTGGCCGGACGTGGCGGCCACCGCGTTGCCGTCCGGCGGCCGGCTCTTCCCGGAATCGGGGTGCGACGGCGCAAGCGAGATCACCAGCATGCAGCCGACGGCGGTGGTGGCGACGGCGACGGCCAGATTGGTGGCCATCGAGGTGGCCCTAGACATCGTCTCCTCGTTTCCTGTGGGGAGGCACGAGCGGGTACATCCCCGGCACTTCGATCATCAAAAACGACGCGCTGAGCGATCACCTGGATGGACATCTCCGGCGCGACAGCCTCCCGGGGGTGCGGGAGAATCCCCCGATGTGCATGGAGCCGAGGGCTACATCGGTGATGTCTGGAAAGTGCGGTTCGGGTAGCGTCGAACACATGAAGACCGCAACTCGTCGTGCGCTGATCGGACCCGTTCTCCTGCTGGTGGCCGCCTTGCTGGCGGTGGCCGCCGCGATGGCCCCGGGAGCCCGTGCCGCCGGTGGTCTCGACGATGCCGCGGCCCACCTGAAGAAGGGCCCGGTCTACGTCGATCCGCGCGCCTCCGGCCAGTTCACCTCCGCCCAGGCGGACGCGCTGGCCAAGAAGATCAAGGACGCGGACAAGCCGGTCTTCGTCGCCGTGCTGCCGCGGACCGCCGACTACCCGCCCAGCACGCTGCTGCGGGACCTGCGCACCAAGGTCGGCATCAGCGGCGTCTACGCCGTCGAACTCGGCGACGGCTTCAACGCCGGAGCCGACCCGCGGGTGATGTCGCACAGTTCGGTGCAGAACCTCGTCGGATCGGTCAAGCGCTCCCATTACCCGACGGTCAGCGCCCGGCTGAACAGCTTCGTCGACACCGCGAACCAGTCGGCCAACGGCCAGGCCCCGTCCTCCTGGGGCGGCTCCGCGGGCTCCGGCTTCGACACCGGCACGGCGATCGGGCTCGGTGTGCTGGTGGTCGTCGGCGGTGGCGGCGCGTACGCCATCGCCCGCCGCAACCGCAAGCGGCGGGCCGAGGAGGAGCGGGCCGCGCTGGAGGAGCTGCGGGTCGTCGTCGACGAGGACATCACCGCCTTCGGCGAGGAGCTGGACCGGCTCGACTTCCACCCCGGTGAGGCCGGCGCCGACGATGCGATGCGCGCGGACTACAGCCGTGCGCTGGACTCGTACGAGAACGCCAAGTCGTCGATGGCGGCGGCCCAGCACCCCGGCGAGGTGCAGGCCGTGACCCAGGCCCTGGAGGACGGCCGGTTCTCGCTGGCCACCCTCGCCGCGCGCCGGGAGGGCAGGCCGCTGCCCGAGCGTCGGCTGCCCTGCTTCTTCGACCCGCGCCACGGCCCGTCCGTCACCGACGTCACCTGGGCGCCGGCGGGCGGTGCCGAGCGCACCGTGCCGGTCTGCGCCGCGGACAAGAGCCGCCTGGACGACGGCCGGGAACCGCTGGCCCGCACGGTCCGCACGGCGAGCGGCGACCGCCCCTACTGGGACGCGGGACCGGCCTACGCCCCCTGGGCCGGCGGCTACTTCGGCGGCGGTCTGCTGCCCGGGCTCCTGGTGGGCACGCTGCTCGGCAACATGATGATGTCGTCGAACGCCTACGGCGCCGACTTCGGCGGCACGGGTGCCGACGGCGGTGACTTCTCCGGATCCGACTTCAACCCGGACGACTTCGGCGGGGGCTTCGGTGACGGCGGCGGGTTCGGCGACGGCGGCGGCTTCGGCGGTGACGGCGGCGGCTTCTGAGCCGTCAGCGGCCGGTCGCGCGCACCACCCGCTTGGCACCGAGGAACCGCCGGTAACGCGGCCGCGCCGCGAAGTCCGCATAGCGCCAGACGGCGGGCCGGCCGGCCTCCCGGCACAGGTGCAGCACCTGGTCGGGCCCCAGATGGACGCCCATGTGCGCGCCGTACCCCGGTGGCCGGCCGGCGGCCGGGCCGGCGTCGAACAGCACCAGGTCCAGCGGTTGCGGACGGCCGGCCCGCCGGGTCGTCCGGTCGTCCGCCCACAGCTCCGCCGAGCGCAACGGCGGTACCAGCAGCCCGAAGTGGCGCAACACGGCATAGGCGTAGCGCTGGCAGTTGGCGCCGTCGGCCAGGTCGGCGAAGGCGTCGGGGGCCGGGACGGTGGCACCGGCGGCCTTCCGCGGCAGGTGTGACGGGCATTCAGGTGCCCCGGCTCCCGGATGGCGGGCACCCGAGTAGGTCACCTTGCGCAGCACCTCCGGCAACCGCGCGAACGCTACCGCGCCGTCGGCGGCGGGGATTTCGTGCCGGTGCTCGTCGGTCATCCGGACATGGTGCACCCGGTCTCCCTCGTGCCGCACCTCGCGGGGTCGCGCAGGCTCGCTCCATCGGATCCGACGTGCACTCGACACCGCGAGGAGACCCCGATGGAACGCCGCTCTCGCAAGGCAGCTCTCTGGGGCGCGGCCGTGGCCGCCGTCCTGGCGGCAGCCGGCCCGCTCAGCCCGGCACACGCCGGGATCCGGCCCGACCCGTCGCCCTCGCCGGCGCCGCGCGGCATGCTCGATGCGATGCGGCGGGACCTCGGGCTGACGGCGGCCCAGGTGCGGACCCGGCTCGCGCAGGAGGCCGACGCACATCGTTCGGTGGCCGCCGTGCGCCGGGCGCTGAGCGCGCCGCCCGCCGGCATGTGGTTCGACAAGTCGACCGGCCGGCTCGTCGTCGCGGTCACCGGCGCCGCCGACGCACAGCGGGTACGGGACGTCGGGGCGGTGGCCAGGACGGTGCCGCACAGCCGTGCCGCGCTCACCGGCCTGCTGCGCCGGATCAGCGGCCGGGCCGGCGACGGAGTGCCGGGCGTCACCGGGTGGGGGGTGGACGAGCGCGCCAACGGCGTCGTGCTCCGGGTCGCCCGCACCCGGCGCGGCCCGCGGACCGACGCCTTCGAGCGCACCGTCCGCGGCCTCGGGGCGCGCGCGAGGATCCCGGTCACCGTCGAGCGCAGCGACCAGACGCCGCGGCAGCAGGGCGGATCGGTGGTGGGCGGGGAGCGGTGGCTGCCCGGCAGCGAGGGCATCTGCTCCATCGGCTTCACGGTGACCGGACCCGGAGATTTCCAGGGCTTCCTGACGGCCGGTCACTGCACCCTCACCGCCGATCAGGCCGCCTACGGCAAGGACGGCAGCCGCATGGGGACCTCCAACCAGGGCGGCGGGCACAGCATCAACGGACGCGAGGGCGACTTCGGACTGGTCCGGGTCGACCGGCCGGGCTGGACCGTCAGCGCGAACGTGGCGGGCCAGGGCGGTACGCCGGTCGCCGTCACCGGCTCCCAGGAGGGGCTGGTCGGGATGTCGATGTGCCGCTCCGGCCAGAGCAGCGGCTGGCACTGCGGGGAGATCACCCGGGTCGACCAGACCGTGGACTACGGAAACACGGTCATCGAGGGCCTGTCGTTCACCAACGCCTGCTCGGCGCCCGGCGATTCGGGCGGCTCGTACGTCACCCAGCCCAACGCCCCGATGGCGCTCGGCATGCACTCCGGAGGAGGCCCCGCGACCTGCGGCAACTTCGGCGGCCCCACCCTGACCATCTTCCAGCCGGTCGGCGAGGCCCTGGCCAGGTGGAATCTGAAGCTGAAGACGGGCAGTCCCTGACGCACGCCGCTGCCTGCCGCGGCTCTCACGGGTCGGCGCCCGTCGGCATGCCCTCCGATCGCCGGGAGACGCTTCTGCCCCGGCAACCCGGCGCGTACGGTGTGAAGCCAGTGGCTGATGAGGCCTGGTGTGCCCCTGTGGCGTGCCGGGCCCCGAGGGGAGCGGAGCGCTCGTGACGGAAGTGGCGGACACGGCAGTGGGCACCCACGCGGCGGCGGAGCCGTTCGCCGTCGGGATCACGGTGCGCGGCTACGAGACGGACACCCAGGGGCATCTCAACCAGAGCGTCTATCTCCAGTACGCCGAGCACGCCCGCTGGTCGCTGTTGCAGGCGAGCGGGATCCGCCAGAGCACCATGGTGGACCGGCGCATCGGCCCGGTGACGGTCGAGACCACCATCCGCTACCGGCGGGAGCTGCGGGCCGGTGACGAGGTCGAGGTGAGCTGTGCGTTCGTCTGGGGCGAGGGGAAGACCTTCCGGATCGAACAGACCGTCCGCACGACGGACGGCGCGGTGGCGGCCGAGGTGAGCGCCGTCTGCGGACTGCTCGACCTCACCGCGCGCAAGCTGCTGGCCGACCCGCGGGCGGCCTTCCGCGAACTGGCCGACGACCCCTCGCTGCTGGGCCTCACGGCGGGCTGACGGGCGCGCCGTGCGGCGCCGCTCCGGTCCGCGGGCGCTCCGGGCCTGCCGGTGGGGCACCCGCCCCCGGCCCGGTGGCCACCGTCACGGTTCGTGCGCGGGCCCCGAGCGGCTCCCCGCACCGGCCGTCCCGAAGGGGTGAATCCGTGCACCCATTGCGACGCCTCGATGTCCTCCCCTGAGCGGCGCCGATCCTACGTTTGAAGCCTTCGGGGGCATCCACGCCCGCCCAGTGAGAGGCCTTCGATGGACACCCAGATCGCACAGGTGAAGATCCATCCCGCCATCGGCATAGCCCGGGTCGGCAACAGTGGTCAGCCGCCCTTCCTCGGCCCGGAGTCACCGGACCAGCCGCCGCCGCCCGCCGGCTCGTACAAGGACAGCTCGGGGAAGATCATCCGGCAGGCCGCCCGCTTCCGGATCTACGGCTACAACCAGGCGGGCGAGGTCGTCCGGGAGCTCAAGCTGGGCGACGAGGAGGTCACCGAGATCACGTGGTCGGTGCACCTGGCCAACAAGAAGGCCGCCTGGTACCAGTTCCACCTCCCGCTCGACATCCCCGAAGCCACCGCCCTGCCGGACGCCCAGCGGCGCCGGCGGAACTTCGGCGTCCGGGGAGCGGAGCGCAAGAAGCTCGTCAACGATCCCGGCCGGCAGACCATCCGCGCCTCCGTGCACGAGACCGCCACCTTCGCCGGGAAGATCATGAACCGGCCGGCCCCCCTGGGCTCGATCTCCACCCAGTCCGACGGCCGCCTGCTGGTCGTCGGCGGCGCCGGCACGTCGGCGTCCTACACCACGCCCGAGACGCCGATCTCCGGCGTCGCCAACAACGACACCTGGTACGACGATGTCTCCGACGGCCCGGTCACCGCGGAGGTCACCCTCAGGGGCGGCACGAAGACCGCGACCCCCGCCTGGGTCGTGGTCGCCCCGCCGCACTTCGCACCCGGCGTGAAGACCGTCCGCACCCTCTACGACCTGCTCTACGACGTGTTCGTCACCGAGCACACGCTGCCCGGCGTGCAGCAGGTCTCGTACCCGGACCACATCGAACCGCTCTTGCGGAGGTTCTGCGATCTGCAGTGGGTCAACCACGGCTTCGCCACCCAGTTCGGCCGGGGCGGCCCGCACGACTTCCGCGAACCGGCCCTGCGCAAGCGGCTCGCCGACCCGGGCGAGGCCAGCCGGGAACTCCGCCGCCAGATCTACGTGCAGATGCGCGACTACGAGCGGGACGGGACGTCCCCGGTGCCCTGGCCCTGGCTCTACGGCGACGCCATGGCCAGTGGCAATCCCACGTCCGTACGGCAGCACATCACGCTCTCCGCGACCCAGGACCGGATGCTGGCCCAGTGGGCCGACGGCCACTTCACCACCGGCCCGCCCCGCACGGGCCACCCGGTCGTGGACGAGGCGCCGCCCGCCGAACAGCCGCACCTGCTGGACCGGGCCGCGCTGGAGAACTGCGCCGCCGACGCCTTCCACCCCGGCATCGAGGTCACCTGGCCGATGCGGCACAAGACCCTGTACGCCGAGCCCTTCCGCATCCTGCACCGCACGCCGGAGAACCCGGAACGCGACTACGGCGACGTCCTCACGGTCCAGGACGCCCTGGGCAAGAACGGCCCGCTGTACGCGCAGGGCCCGGGTGACCTCACCCGCTGGATGGCCGCCCCCTGGCAGTGCGACGCGGCGAGCTGCCGCTCGGGCTACCAGGTGCGGTCCGGGCTCGGTCCCCGCTACAGCCCCTATCTGCCCACCTTCTGGCCCGCCCAGATCCCCAACCACGTGCTCACCCAGTCGGACTTCGCCACCGTCAACACCCCGCCGGCCGGCTCCGACGACAGCGCCAGGGAGCAGGCCTTCGAGAAGCGGGCGGTGTGGCTGCGGGGCCTGCGGGGCGCCGACTTCAACAAGCAGCGCCGGCAGATGATCGACGACTGGTTCAGGTTCGGCATCGTCGAGACCCGCGAATACACCGTGGGCGACGCGAAGTTCCCCCGCTACCTGCACGTGGAGTCCGAGCCCGGCTATCCGCCGGCTCCCGACCACGCCAACCTCATCAACGTCCAGGTACCCGAGGCGGGCGTGCCCCAACTGGCAGGGGTGGCAGGTACCTGGACCGGGGAGGTCCCGGCCGAGACCGTGGAGTCCATGCTCGTGCAGCAGGCGGTCCTGGAGGTCAAGGAGGCGACCGGTCAGGACGAGTCGGCGATCGCCGCCGGATACCTGGAGAAGCTCGACCCCTTCCACGGCGCCCCGTGACCCCCGCACCCGGCTACGACGTCGTGGTCGCGGGCGGTGGGCCGGCCGGCTGCGCCGCCGCGCTCGCCCTCGTACGGGCCGGGCGCAGCGTCCTGCTCGCCGACGCCGGCACCGGCCCGCCCAAGACCGGCGAGGCGCTGGTGTCCGTGGGGCGGCTGCTCCTGGCCGACCTCGGCGTGGCGGGACCGGTCCTGGGCAGCGGCCATCTGCCCTGTCACGGCACCCTGTCGGCCTGGGGCTCGGCCGCACTGCACGCCGTGGACTCCCTCCACGACCCGTACGGTCACGGCTGGCACCTCGACCGTTCGCTCTTCGACCGGCGGCTGCGCGCCGCCGCCCGTGCGGCGGGCGCCGACATCGCCGAGCACACCGGCGTACGGCGCCCCGCCCGGCAGCCGGACGGCACCTGGCGGCTCACCCTGGGCGACCGCACCGGCGGCGGGGAGCGTACGGTCCGCTGCCGCTGGGTGGTGGACGCCACCGGGCGGCGTGCCGCGCTCGCCGTCCGCTCCGGTGCCCGGCGGTGCACGGGAGACCGGCTCACCGCCCTCCACCTCCTCCTCGACCCGGCCCCGCAGACCCCCACCGACGGCCGTTCGCTGGTCGAGTCCGACGAGGACGGCTGGTGGTACACCGCGCTGCTGCCCTCCCGGCACCGCCTGGTCGCCTACTTCACCGACCCCGATCTCCTTGCCGCCGTCCGCGGGCCCGAGCGGTTCCGCGACCGGCTGCTGGCCACCCGGCACCTCTCCGGCCGGGCCCTTCCGCACGGCCTGGGCACCGTGCGGCCACCCCGCCGGGCCCCCGCGCACAGCGCACATCTGGACCGGGTGCACGGCGCCGGCTGGACGGCCGCCGGAGACGCGGCGGCCGCCTTCGACCCGCTCAGCTCCCAGGGCATCCTCACCGCCCTCTACACCGGGCTGAGCGCGGGCCGGGCGGTCGACGCCCGGCTGCACGGCGACCGGACGGCCCTGGCCGACTACGCCGCGAAGGTCGCCGCGGCCCGGGTCGCCTATCACCACGGCCACCGTGCCGTGCACGCCCAGGAAACCCGCTGGGCCGACCGCCCCTTCTGGGCCCGGCGGCAGCGGACCACCGGACCGGGATGCGGGGCATGCCGGGGCAAGCAGTTATCGGCCACCCCTGGGGCCGGTGGGCGATAACGGGCCGGTGGGGAGTGAGGGGCCCGGGGCCGCCGGTGTGACGGCGTGTGGACAGCGGGCTTCCGCCGCACGGCGGCGGGAGCGGAACGAGGCGCGTGGGGACCGGCCCTGCGCCACCGGACGGTGCACCCGGCCCGGTCCCGCCGGGCGGCCGGTGCGGGACTGCACCTCGGAGCGGGCAGGGCGGCCGAAACACCCGGGCGCACGGCGGCGCGCGTGACCTTGGCGGAATCAACTACCGCCTGGCGCAGATGCGTTGACAGTGCAAGGGGTCGGCCCCACGATGCAACGCGGCAATCAGCGGGCTACCACTGGGTAGCGCAGGTGGCAGTGGTCAGCGTGTTCGCCCCCCTCCGGCAGAAGGAGCGCCCGTGGTCTCGCTGCCGTCCATGGCCCGGATCGCGGCGGCGACCGCCCGGGGCAGCCGGTCCGCG